>NZ_JBFRXP010000007.1:0-134470 GCF_041146875.1 Acidithiobacillus sp. IBUN Pt1247-S3
GCCACCACAGACGTTTTCGAAAATAGGCGCTGAAACCCCTATGAATGCTGGGGTGGCATTACGAATTTGACGATTTTTGCCGTTGAACTGTCGAACTCGGGAGTGCTCGCTGACGACAACTTTGCCAGTATTGCCCGAGCGGTGGCAGAAGGACGTGCCATTTACGATAACCTGCGCAAGGCCATCTTTTTTATACTTCCCACCAATGGTGCCCAGGGTCTGGTGGTGCTGGTCGCCGTGGTGGCCGGACTGCAACTACCACTTTCCCCCCTGCAAATTCTTTGGGTCAACCTCGTCATTGCCGTCACCTTGGCACTGGCGCTGGCTTTCGAGCCGGCTGAACCCGGCATTATGAAGCGCCGGCCGCGCGATCCCCATGGCAGTTTTCTCGACCTGCGCTTTTTTCTGCGCGTTGGCCTCGTCTCCCTCAGCATTGGCGGCGCCACTATGGCCACCTTCTACGCCGAACTTTCCCTGGGTATGAGTGTGGAGCTGGCACGCAGTATGGCAGTCACCACCCTCGTCCTCAGTCAGGCCGCGTATCTCTTCAATGTCCGTCATCTACAAAGAGCAGCATGGCATTGGTGCGCCTGGTTCAGCAATCCCATGGTCTGGATGGCCCTGACTGCCTTGCTGCTTCTGCAATTGGCTTTTCTCTATCTGCCAATTTTGCAGCACGTTTTTCAAACGGAGGCCCTTGCCCCACGCCACTGGGGCGTTGCCGCGCTCATTGCCCTTGGGGAATTTTTGTTGATCGAATTGGAAAAATTCCTGATCGCCAAGCGCCCATAAAAAAGCCCCAGCAAGCTGAGGCGAGACAGAGGAGGAGCAATGCCGAAGCACTGCAGGGTTGAAATTGTGTACGAATTACTCGGTAACGGTCTTCTGCACCTTGATCGTGGAGTTGATCTCTACACGCTGATTCTGAAAGCGGCCTTCCGGCGTAGCATTGCTAGCGACGGGATCGTCAAAGGAATGACCCTTGAGTACCATGCGATCCTTGGCCACACCATGGGCTTCGAGATATTTTGCTACGCTTGCTGCACGCAGCTTCGAGAGCTTCAGGTTGTAGGCATAAGTGCCGACTTTGCTACAGTAGCCATTGACATCCAGAACCGCGTCCGGGTGCTTTTCGGAGAAGGCTGCCACTTCATCCAGAACATGGATATCATGACTAAGCAGTTTGTAAGAGTTGATTTTGAAGTTGATGCCGGTAATGGTGATGGGTTTGCTCTCCAAAACCGTTTTCTGCACCGGGGCAATGGGCGCCGGAGCGGGCGCAGGGGTTGGAATAGGGGCGGGTTTGGCTACGGGCGGCTTACCCGCAGGACAGCCCAAAAACGGCCCATTGGCACAGCCAGCAGCGGCAATCAGTACAGCGGACAGTATTACAGCTCTTTCTAGGCGCATATTTGATCTCCAATTGAGGGGAATCATTCCCAAATCTTGGTAGGGAAAGCACGCAGATGCGAGATTTCCCTAATTCGTTTGTAGTGCCTTAGAAGTCGTAAGTCAACATGACACGGTTATAAATGAAATATCCCGTGGGTAGATCGCCATGCGCCACTTCGACGCGATCGCGAATGGAAAGACCCTTCATAAAACCCTGCGGGAAATAGGTCAGATCGCCATAGATGTCGTTGGCATAGCCGGCCTGCTGCAGGTGATATTGCGCGTAGGCTGCCTGGAACAGAAATTGGTTGCCCAAGAGGTGCTGGGCAACGCCAATTTTCCAACCGTGGCCAGGCCCCATTTCCACAAGACCGCGAATCATGGAGGTGGTGTAGAGGGGATCGGTGGCATAACCGGCGGTGTAGGGAGAAACAATTGCACCGTTACCAATGGCCCCAACGTGGTTGAGAATTTCATTGTAGGCAGCGGTGATGGCTCCCTTGCCGAAGATGGCGTTGCCCAGATCATAATCAGCGCCTAACTTCACCCCCCAGCTGGTGCTGTTTACGCCACGTCCAATGCTGCCATTTGTACCATCGACAGACTTGGTGGCGTTGTTCAACAGGCTGTTACTTTCCCACTCGCGCAGCGCCTGCACGCCGATGAATGGGTCAATTCCGGTGCCTGTATTGTAAGTATAGCTGGCGTCGCCGTAGGCCATTTGCGCGAAACTGTAGAAATTGTAATACCAAGCCTGCGCATCAATGCCGTGATCCTTGTAGCTGGTGCCAAAGGCCAAGACACCGTTAGCAGCGTTCGTTTCTGTCTTTGGCAGCACCGCGTCGCCGCCATAAATTGGATCACCGTCGAAACTGGTCTGGTAGTAGAGGTTGTCGCGGTAGTAGTCACCCGAGGTACGACTCTTCCAGCGGAACATGCGCATGCCATAGATATTCCAGTGGCAATACGGGGAAACTTCCGCAAAAATCCCCTGGAAAGTCGCGGGAATCATGCGCGAGTCAGAGCTATTCACGAAAGGCGTGTTGACGATCTGGTTGCCGGCCCGGATCAACACGATATCTGGCATGGAGTACTGCAGATAGGCTTGGCCGAGGGCATTGATGGAGTTGGCGGTGCCCATGAGGGTAACGTCGGGATTCACGCGGTTGGTGCCCAGACTATTGGCGGTGTAGAAGCCAACGTCGGCGCTGAAACCTGCCAGAGAGGCAGTGTGGGCATTGATGTAACCACCCAGGGAGAAGGCGCTGAGATTGGTGGCATTCTTGCCAAAAAAGCGGTCGAAGTAGTACGAGCGAATCTGGCCATCAACCTTGCTGTTCATGATGAAGCTTTTCAGTGAGTCGTCGGCGTGGGCAACGGCACTGAAGCCACTGAGGGCCATTAGTACCGCCAAAGTCGTGGCGCGGTGCTTCGAAAACATGGGGGCGTTCTCCTCTTCGGTGTAATTGCAACATTGGCAAGATAACAACGGAATATGACGCTGTGATGACAGTTCCGTGAATCTTTTGTGACGTTATATATTATTAGATATAAAAATGCCATCCCTAGAGGAGTCCGCCCGGTTACTCCGCGTGCATGAGCCGCTGCGCCTCCGGGCTCAGGGAAACCTGCCAGACCGTGCTCTTCTCGTTGCTGATGCCAAAGTCATTGTCGCTGATGAAGAGTAGGCTCTTACCATCTACCAGGCTCATGCCCTCGACCTTGCCGAGCCCCTTGCCGAAGGCGTCGCTGCTTTCCCAGAGCAGTTGCAGCGCGATGGGCTTGACTCCAACCTTACTTAGATCGCTCTGCTCTTCCAGGCTGGGTAGGGTATCCGGCTTCGCCCATGGCGTAGCGATGAGATTGGTGGCTCCTTGCAGGTCGGCCAGATAGACCGCCACCTTGCGTCCGGCGTGCAACATCACCAGCACGCGATGCGTATCGACCACGCTCATGGCGGAGAGCTTGAGATCTTTTTGTTTTTCACCGGGGGCGAAATCCGCGATCTTGGGAAATTCCAACGCGTAACCGCCTGCCATACCAGCAAAGTTGCCAGCAGTATCCAGGTGGAGAGCGATTAAGCGGTCGCTACGCGAGTGCTTCGCCACTTCATCGTTGGGATTGGCCAAAGGGCTTTGCAAGGCTACAAAGAGCAGCTTCTGATCCGGCGCCAGGGCCATTCCCTCAAAGCCGCGATTGAGCTTGCGTCTGGCCAGCAGGGGTGGCAGCACAGCGCGCACCGGAACGGCGCTCCCTTGGTAGAACTGCGCCGTGCCCTTGGGCACCAGGCGCTCCTGTACCGTGCCATCGGGGCTCACCCGCAGCAGGCTCGGCCCATACTCCTCGCCAATCCAGAAGCCACCCTTGGTAAGAGCGGTAATGCACTCCGTGTCCACGCCATTGGCGGAAAACGGCAACGCCTGGAGTTGTGCATCAATGGGCTTTTCGCCATTGGGAAGCTGTGGCGGCAGGCCAGTCAGCTTTTCGCCGTTGGCGGCATGCAACGGAATGGGCTCGCCACTTAGGGCTACTTTGCCATTGGCAATGGTCAGCGGATAGATGCTCGGCGCATAACCGGGCACCGGAAAGATTACCTCCGGCTCATGACAGACTTCCTTGCCGAGCACCTTGCCGCTTTTGTCGCAGGGGATGTTGGGGCCGCGATCACTGACGGAATAGAAGTCTGTCCAGGGCATTCCCTGGGCGTGCGCCAGACCGCTGCCTGGACCGATCGTTAGCTGCAATTCTTTACCGGCCACTGCGACATTGGCGAGTGGCTGGCGTAGCACTTCGCTGCTCAATTCATCGGCGGCCGCGTGCAAGCCATAAGTAACGAGCAGCGCAGCCAAAAAAGAGAGTTTACGCATAAATTATCCTTACAGGAGGGAGTCGCCTCCCTCCTCGATCACACCTTAGAACAAGAACTGCCCACGGAACTGCAGTATGTTCAGATCGGTGTTGTACTTGGGATCATTCCACCAGGTCGCACCCACCGGTTGGGCAACGGGGATGTCGCCAACATGGCCGTGGCTGTAATCCAGCATCAAGCGTACGTGCTCATTGGCGTACCAGTTGATACCGGCCGTGAGGTTGTAGCCACGCCCACCGTAAATGCCGGCATTGGCATCATTCAGGTTGAGGCGGTCATAACGCAGGGCGACTTCCCAAGCACCTCCCGGTCCGATGTCCTTGAGGTAATGGAATTCGCCCAGCTTGGGTTTGAAATTACGGGGCTGCCCGGTGAGGGTATAGGTAGCCTGCACATAGTAGCCGTTGAAGGTTGCCGTCGGCAGGCCCATGCGACGGGAGACGTTCATGCCGACGTAGGCGCCCTCAAGGGAGAAAGGTCCAGCCACGGCGGCAGTTTCCAGGGTATAGTTGAACTGGCTGCTGGGGTTGCTGACATAGGCTTCGAGCAGTTTGGTGCCAGAGACGCTGGTTTCTGGGCGGGTACCGTAAAAAGCGGCGGCATTCTTGTCGCCAAAGCCGGTGTAGTTGAGGTTGGCGCCGAAGTAGAGATCGCTGCCATAGCTATGCAATGGGGCATAGGTGGCACGCCCGGAGATGGTGTAAATGCCGCTTTGGTTGGTAGCGGTGTTGCTGATCGAGGCCACGGTTTGCTGCTTGGTGTACGCCGTGCGCGCCACACCGCTGTAGCTGGTGTACTGCTTTTCATCCAGGGCATTCATGAAGCCGCCCAAACCCAGCATCCAGTTGTCGCCACTTTGGGTGATTTTCAAGCCCATGCGCCGGTCGCCGTAAGTATCCAAACCTTCCAGCAGGGGGCGCTCCATGAACACGTTGTCGTTGGAGCTGTTCAACTGGTCCATGGTGAAGAAGGTCTTGGATTGCCCCAGGGTGATACTGTTGCCGGGTATTAGACCCGTATAGGCGAAGTAGGCATCTTTGAAGCCTGCCGCCCCGCTATCGGTGAACTCATACTGAAATTTGAATTTCCATTCCTCGGCGATCTTGCCGGCGGCGAAGATACGTGCCCGGCGCAATTTGGCACCCGCTGGCCCCATGATATCGCTGACCTTGCCATTGGGCGCCATCACCGATTTATTGAAATAGGTGGCGTAGTCGGCTTGGAGACGTCCACCGAGAATCAATGAGTAGTCATCGTGATTGGAGCGCAGCACCGTGGATTCGTCGGCTTGCGCCAGGACTGGAATGGTAGAAATGGCGGCAATCGCCACCAGAATAAAACGTTTTTGCATTGTCGAGCTCCCTCTACAGTTCGTGGATACTGCAAAGAGCCCAACGCGATACAGGGTTCGAGAAAACCCTGTTCTGAATAGTTGCATACGCTCTTTACACTATCGTTTCTATTGAGAGCGTAGCCTAGCAGACGAAAGTGACACTTTTATGAACCTTTGATGAAACTTTTGTGACAACCGCTTCATCTGCCTTCTTTTTGCAAGCTGGCGTATGATGAGAGCCGAATTTTGCAACAAAGACGCCGATGCCCATCGAAATTCGCCAACTGCGCACCATTGAAGCCGTTCTGCAACATGGCAGCATCGCCGCGGCTGCGCAGCGCCTGCACCTGACCCAGTCGGCCCTGTCGCATCAACTGCGCGGGCTGGAAAATGAGTTCGAAATCAAGATCTTCGACCGCGATAGCAATAATAGCGTACGCCTCAGCCCGGCGGGGGAGCGGCTCTATGCCCTGGCGCGCGAGGTACTGCCGGCCCTGCGGCGCACCCAGGAGGAGTTGCGGCGTCTGGCGAGTGGTCGAGGTGGGCGGCTACGCATTGCCGTCGAGTGCCATACCTGCTTTGATTGGTTGACCCCGGCCATGGACCAGTTCCGCGCTGGTTGGCCGGATGTGGAAATGGACATTGCCTCGGGTTTTCAGCAAGACCCGCTGCAACTGCTACGCAGTTATCAGGCTGATCTCGCTATTCTCAGCGCCCCGGAGGCGCTGCCCGGCGAGATTGAGCGGCACCCCTTGTTCAGCTATGAGGTGGTGGCCCTGCTCAGTCCGCGTCATCCTCTCGCCGATCGTCCTTTCCTGCTGCCCGAGGATTTTTTGGAAGAGACGGTCATCACCTACCCTGTCGAAGACCGGCGCCTGGACCTGTTCCGCGAGTTTCTCCTCCCCGCCGGAGTGCAACCCTGGCGGCGGCGCCAGGCAGAACTCACCGTCATCATTCTGCAATTGGTCGCGTCCGGACAAGGGATCGCCGCGCTGCCAGCCTGGGCGGTGAGCAGCTATGGCGACCGTGGCTATGTACGCGCCTTGCCTCTGGGTCCGCAAGGGCTCTGGCAAGATCTCGAGGCGGCCAGCTTACGTGGGCAGAGCGAGCAAGCGCATCTACAGGCGTTTCTGGAGGAAATTCGCGCCAGCGCCGGGGCCGAGCTGCGCGGCATCCGCACCCTGAATGGGCGGGACGCGCCGGAACAACGAGCGGGCAAACGCGAGGAGAGCTGATGTCTACCATTACGGAAACTGTCGTTTTCGATCTCGATCTCATCCAGCGTTACGATCGTCCCGGTCCACGCTACACCTCCTACCCTACCGCGCCGCAGTTCCATGCGGATTTCGATGAAGCCGCCCTGCGTGCCGAGTTGCGCAGCAGTAATGCCAGCGGCAGACCGTTGTCTCTATATTTTCATATCCCCTTCTGTGAGCATCTGTGCTTCTACTGCGCCTGCACCAAGGTGGTCACCCGGCATCGGGAGTGGGGCACGCCCTATGTGCAGCGGCTGACCCAGGAAATGGCCCTGTTGCGGCGGGATGTGGACGGCGACCGCCCGGTCACCCAGTTGCACTTTGGCGGTGGAACCCCAACATTTCTGGTTCGCGCGGATATGGAACGCTTGGTGGACGGCATCGCGGCACAGTTTCATCTGCTCGATGACGACTCCGGGGAATATGGCATTGAGGTGGACCCCCGTGCCCTGGAGCCGGGCACCCTGGCGCTGCTCCGCCAGCGGGGATGGAATCGCCTGAGCATGGGGGTCCAGGATCTGAACCCCGAGGTGCAGAAGGCGGTGCATCGGGAGCAGAGTCTGGAATTGGTAGCGGGGGTCATGGCCGAGGCCCGCGCCCTGGGCTATCGCTCCATCAGCCTCGACTTGATTTATGGGCTGCCTTTCCAAAGCCCTGCCAGTTTTGCCGCGACCCTAGAGCAAATCCTCCAACTGCGTCCCGATCGTTTATCGCTTTTCAACTACGCCCATCTGCCCGAGCGCTTCCTGCCCCAACGCCGCATCCGCGACGCCGATCTGCCGCGCCCGGCCGAGAAATTGCAGATCCTGCAGGAGAGCATCGCCACCTTGCAGGCCGCTGGCTACGTTTATATCGGCATGGATCATTTCGCCCTACCCGAGGATGAGCTGACCCTGGCGCAACAGCAGGGCCAGCTCTACCGCAATTTTCAGGGCTATTCCACCCATGCCGATGCCGATTTGCTGGCCATGGGGATGAGTGCCATTGCCATGGTTGGGCCGAGTTATAGTCAAAATCTCAAAGACTTGGATGCCTGGGGCGCCGCGCTGGATGCCGGCCAACTCCCCGTGGAGCGGGGCCTGCGCCTCAGTGCCGACGACCTCCTGCGCCGGGCGGTCATCACTCGCCTGATCTGCGATTTTCGCCTCGACATTCCCGCCATCGAGGCCCAATTCGGCATCCCCTTCGCGGACACCTTTGCCCAGAGTTATCCCGCCCTGGAGGCCCTGGCCAAGGACGGCCTGATCCAGTGGACACCCACCGCCATCACTGTCACCCCACCCGGACGCCTCCTGGTCCGCCATGTCTGCATGGCCTTCGATGCCTATTTGGGGCAGCAAAACACCCGTTTTTCCAAGGTGATTTGAGAAACGATGCCGATGTAGGCTAAATGTACCAGCTGGCAGGCTCAACAATCGGTCCTGAAAACGCTGGGATTTAGGAAAATTGTCGAAATCATGGTGCGGCAGGTCAAAAGATTGCTGGGCAGGGGGTACCGCTTTATTCTGGAAGCTGCCAATTGCCCGACCCTGAGGGGTATAAGAGGAGAATATAATGACCGCAAAATCTGAACGAGGGCATTTGTGGATACTGGCTGCTGCTATGGCGATTATTGCCCTGGTTTTTGCTTGGGTGGTGCTGCCAATAGTTTTCCCTAATAATGGCATCGGCAAAGCTCTTCTTGGTCCCATGCAGCTATTGGTGAGTCTTTTCGCGGCTTTTTCTGTTATTACCGCGCTCAAGTTATACTTAGGGAATACGGGGGTGGTCAGCAAGCCTTCGCAACGAATAGTTTCGGGACCGGGGACAGGTTATACCGCCTATAGTCCAAGCCCATCAGAAAGGCCTGCTCGCCCAGCCGTGTATCCGGAACCTCCAAAAAGAGCCGATCAAACGCAATTACCGCCCAATAACATACAAACTGTGTGGAATCTGAAGCTGTTGCAGTCTCTTGATTGGAAGAGATTCGAGGATTTATGTAGTGAATACATCAAGTCCAAAGGAGTGCGCGCAGAAACCACATCGCTGGGTGCAGATGGCGGCATTGACGTAAGGGCCTACAATCAGGCTGGTGAACTCCAGCAGATCATTCAGTGTAAGGCCTGGAAGCAAGATGTTGGCGTTAAATATGTCCGGGAGCTGGCTGGCAGCTTGATGGACGCCAGAGCACGCTTCGGTGTTTTCATTTGTTCCAGCGACTATACTGCCGACGCGTGCGCATTTGCGCGAAAAAATCACATCGTTTTGATCACAGGGGTTGACTTGGTAAATGCTATTACCGCGCTCCCCGTTGCAGAGCAACATCGCTTGCTCGCCTTTGCAACTGCCGGTGACTACACCACGCCCACCTGCCCAAAATGTGGTATCAAGATGGTCAAGCGCCGTGGACATTCGGATTTCTGGGGCTGTGCAAATTACCCCAAATGCCGCCGCACATTTCCGATGAGTAAAACCGTTTAGCTTTTTAAGTCAAACCTTAGGCGTTCGCGCTCCCATTGGCGGTTCCCCGGAGAGCGGCACGGCGTTGTAGTTGAGCCTTTTTGGTCCGCTGCCATCTGCGTCTCCATCCTGTGCATCTGTCTGCACCGTGTAGCTCAGCCCATGCGGGCTGCCCAATCCTCGGGTGAGAACCCCACCAGTATCTGTCCATCGCGGTCCAGGATCGGGCGACGGATGACGCTGGGATAAGCCTGCATCAGGGCCAGGGCGTCCGCATCACCCTGTAGCTGCCGCTGGTCCTCGCTCAGGCGGCGCCAGGTGGTCCCCTTGCGATTGATCAACGCCTCCCAACCCAGCGCTGCCACCCAGCGTTGTAAAGCTTCCAGGGGCACCCCCGCCTTCTGATAGTCATGAAAATGGTAGTCCACCTGTTGCTCTTGTAACCAGGTGAAGGCCTTTTTCATAGTGCTGCAATTGCGGATGCCGTAGATGGTGATTTGCACAAAAGCTCCTGAAAATGTCTGTCAGTGAAAATGTTAGGAAATGCGCGCGCGCAAGTCCTCCGGGACCCGAAAAAGGAAGCTGCGCCCCCGTTTCCCTTGTTCCAACAAGCTCGCAGCGGCCAAATCCAGCAGGTCGGCTCGCGCCGTGGCATAGGTCACCCGATGGGAGCGCTGATGGCCAGCAATGAGATAGGCATATCCGGGGTGTTTGAGGGCGTGGGTCAATAGCGCCAACTGCCGGTGATTGAAGCGATCACGCAAGGCCGCAGAATGCTGTAATAGATGCTCGGCATCGCGCAGTTCGCGGCGTTTGCGTGCCAAATGTTCGGACAAGGCCGCCATAGCCTTGCCTATCACCTCCAACTGATGCAGGAGAAAATAGGTGGTGTCGTTGTCATCGGTTTCCACGTACAAAAAGGCGCGGGCATACTGGGCCGGTGCGCGCTTGATGATCTCGGAGATGGAGAGATATTCCGTCAGCCAATAGCCTTGGCGCAGCATGCTCCAGTAGAACAAAGCCCGCGCCGTGCGCCCATTGCCGTCCACGAAGGGGTGGTCGTAACCCATCATGAAATGCAGCAAGATCGCCCGCAAAACCGGCGGCACATAGGGGGTATCGGCTTCCTCCCCGTTGGCGAAGGCACAGAGCCGTTCCAGCCGCGCTGCCAGGGTAGATGCTGGCGGCGGCTCATGCAAAACCGTTTGATTTCGATGGTCCACCACACGGACATCGTCGCGACGGCGCAGGCGCCCGGCGTCCTGCATGTCCTCCAAGGTGTTTTCGCTCACGACCCGATGGAGTTCGAGGATCAATTCTGGCCGAATGGCCTCCTGCTGATGTTGTCGCACCCATTGCATCGCCTGGAAATTGTTGAAGATCATCTGCTCGCTGTGGTCACGCGGCTGCCGCCCGGCGCGGAGCATCTCCTCGGCGACGATCCGTGTGGTGGAGGCGCCTTCGAGCTGGCTGGAGGTAATGGATTCCTCCATAAGGGAGTTAAAGATATAGCGATCCCGGTCGCTGCCAGTGATGACCGGCTCCGGCGGACTTGCCTGGCCGGCGGCGAAGCGGTCCACCTGGCTGAGCTGGCGCAAGATCGGTTCGGGCAGCGCCAACTGCATGGGGCGGCCCTGTTTGTCCAACAGGTGGGGAAGCGCGCGGAGCTGACCTTGGCGGGCGATTTTCAGTGCCGTCCAGAGTTGCTCCACGGTCAGCCCGTTCTGTACCGGGCGATGACGCAGCGCATCCCAGTGCAGATATCGCCCGTCCAGCAGCGGGCTGTTGTGCAGGGTGAGTATCTGCAACAGCGTCTCCGGCCTGATTTCGCGGAGCAGTTGGGTGAGGCTGGCGGGGGCGACAGGGATCTTCATGGCCATTAACTATCAAAAAATCTCAATTTGATATTTCATTGATAGTTTGGACGAGGCACTGCACCCTGTCAAAGCTAAGTCTTGCAAACCGATTTCATGCATTGCACCTGTAAAATTCTTGACGCACACTGGTACTCTGAAAATAGATGCTGCGGGTATTTGTCCCTTGGCTTCTGATAGAGCGGGTGCTGGTAATCAAGCTTGGTCGCCTCGATTACTGACCTTCTTGCTTACCAACAGTCGGTCGTAAACTTGGTGCCCAAGCCATTTTGATACGAGCTCCTGCATCTCCGGTTTGCCCATGTAGTCGCTGAAGAGCTCTTCGTTCAGTTCCATGCGCTCGATGAACAAGGATTCAAGCACCTGCCGGAACACCAGCTGGAACTTGTCGAGGGAGTTAACCTCTGCTGCTTGCCTCAGCGACTCATTCAAGCTCGCCGCCTCGGCGATCTGATCGAAGAACAGTTGATCTGCTTCGTTCAGTTCCCCCCCAAAACGTTGATTGATGATATCGATGAGGCGCGACAGCGAAACATGTTCCTCGCGTACCATTCCAGACCCAACCTCACGTGGGCCATCCAGCGGTTTGGCATAACCCTCATTGAGGCAGATCGAGCCTTCGCTGATCTTCTGCAACCTGTAATAGTCGAGCTCGATCTCCTCATCAAATTGATATCCCGGCCCACTCTTGCGCTTGGGCAGCTTCAATGCGAGGTGCCGCAGGTACGTAAAGAGTTTTTCCAAGTCGCTGTCTTGATAGGGGATCACCTGACTCAAGAAACTGTAGAGATTACGAAAGGCTTGCAGTTTGCCGCGCCACAGCTCGGCTTCCGCCTCCTCCGTGCTCTGCAACTGCACGAAGCGCGCGACTGCCTGATCGAGAATCGCGTTCATCACCTTGTGGTCGCCGGGGCTTTGGCGGCGCTTTGGCGCGAAGAACACGCGCGCAAACTCGACCACCTCGGTCTGCAGGTACACGCCAGATGCATCAAGCTCGGCTTTGACCTCGTAGAGCTTGTCTGGATCGACTTGCTCACCCATGACTGAGCCAACGTAGTACTGGCGGAAAGCCTCCTGGATCTCACCGGGCTCATTGACGAAGTCGAGCACAAAAGTGTCGTCCTTAAGCGGATGGGTACGATTCAATCGCGACAGAGTCTGCACCGCCTGAATGCCCGCCAGGCGCTTGTCAACATACATCGTGTGCAGCAACGGCTGATCGAAGCCGGTCTGGTATTTCTCGGCCACCAGTAGGACGCGGAAATCTGGCTTGGCGAAGGTGTCGGGTAGCTCTTTCTCTTTTAGGCCGTCATTCATCTCGACCTCTGTGTACGACTTCTCCGGAATCTTGTCGTCTTCCACTGCGCCCGAGAATGCCACCAGGCTCTTGATCGGGTAGCCCTTCTCCTGGATGTAGCGGTCGAACTCCTGCTTATAGCGCACGGCCTCCAGCCTTGACCCGGTCACCACCATCGCCTTGGCATGCCCGCCAATCTTGTGTCGAGTGAAGTGCTGGAAGTGTTCGACCATCACCTCTGTTTTCTGGCCGATGTTGTGCGGATGGAGGCGCATAAAGCGGGCCAGCGCCTTGGCAGCTTTCTTGCATTCGACGTTGGGGTCGTCTTCGGCTTTCTTGATCAGTTTGTAATACGTTTTGTACGTGACGTAGCTTTTCAGCACGTCCTCGATGAAACCCTCCTCAATGGCTTGGCGCATGGTGTAGCGATGGAAAGGTTCGCCGTTGCGCCCGAAAATCGCCAGGGTCTTGTGCTTGGGCGTTGCGGTGAAGGCAAAAAAGCTAATGTTCGGCTGATGGCCCCTTTTGGCCATAGAGCGGAACAGTCGCTCCAGTTCGCCTTCCTCTTCGGCCATCTCTTGTGCCTTGCGGCGCAGCTCGGCACCACCCAGCACTCCCTTGAGTTCGGTTGCTGTCTCGCCCGACTGCGAGCTGTGTGCCTCGTCGATGATCACCGCATACTTGCGCGCTGGTAGATGACTCTTCCCGCCTTCGCCGCGCTCCTCGCCCAGCTTGGCGAGCTGCCCAGATACGAATGGAAACTTCTGCAGCGTGGTGATGATGATCGGCACACCGGCTTCCAGCGCCTCGGCGAGCTGGCGCGAATCTTCGTCTATCTTCTGCACCACGCCTTGGCGATGGTCGAACTGGTAGATGGTGTTTTGCAACTGGCGGTCGAGCACCACGCGGTCGGTGATAACCACTACGCTGTCGAAGAGCCGCTCGTCTTGCGCGTTGTGCAGGCTGGACAGTCGATGCGCCAGCCAGGCAATCGTGTTGCTTTTGCCGCTGCCGGCCGAGTGTTCGACCAAGTAGTTGTGCCCCACGCCCTCGCTGGCAGCGGCCGCCACCATCCGGCGCACGGCCTGCAACTGGTGGTATCGCGGAAAGATCAGGCTTTCCTTGCGTACCTTCTTGCCGTCATCTGTCGTCTTCTCTTCTGCATCAAGATGTAGAAAGCGGGCAAACAGATCGAGCAGGCTGTCGCGCTGAAGTATCTCTTCCCACAGGTAGGCCGTCTTGTAGTTGCGTCCTTCGGGATCGGGCGGGTTGCCAGCGCCGCCGTCCATGCCCCGATTGAAGGGCAGGAAATAGGTGGATGAACTCGCCAGCCGGGTAGCCATGTAGGCCTCTTCGGTGTCCACCGCGAAATGCACCAAGGTGCGCTTGGTGAACTCGAAGATTGGTTCACGCGGATTGCGGTCGTGGCGGTACTGGTGGATGGCATTGGCCGCCGTCTGGCCGGTCAAGGGGTTTTTGAGTTCCAGCGTCACCATCGGAATGCCGTTGACCGACAGCACCACATCCAGCGACTTTTCCGCCTTCGGACTGAAGTGCAACTGACGGGTCAGCCCCAGCCGATTGGCCTGGTAGCGCGCCTCCAGTTCCGGATTGAGGCCGTGGGCGGGGCGAAAGAAGGCGATGCGCAGCGTGCGGCCGAAACATTTGAAACCGTGGCGCAGCGTAGCCAGGGCGCCATGGGTGTCCAGCCACTTGCAGAGCGATTCCAATACGCGCGCGCCGGTCTGCTCGCCGTGCAAGGCCTCCAGCTTCTCCCACACCTTGCCCTGGGTGGCGCGGATAAAGGCCAGCGCCTCATCGGGGAAGATGGCGCGTTCGCGGTCGAAGCCTTGGCCATCGACGCGCGTATACCCATTGCCCAGCAAGAACGCCTCGATGGCGGTTTCGAATGCGGCTTCGCTGGTGCGTTTCATACGGTGGCCCTCGCTTGTCTTTTTCGTAGCCAATAGACGACGACCTGCGCGAACTCGGGCAAATCTCCCGCTTTCGTGCCGTCCCATTTGGGAAGCTCGCGCGCTGGATCTACGCGGCGTCCGTCCTGGAGTCGCTGCTGAAATGCTGCGAGCACAGCCTTGCGGTTACTAACCAGGCGAGGCAGATTCAGGTTGAGTACGACATTGAGGGCACCGTCAATGGCGGCATCGTCTGCCTTGATGGTGCCATCGCCCAAAAAACGGATCTTTCGCTCGATGGGATGCGCCGGGTCGCACACGCTGAAGCAAAGCCCATTGTTGCCCTTGCGCGTATCGCAATGCTGCTCGCGATCGGGACGGCCGTGCCCACCCAGGCAGGCGCCGAGCAGATTGCTGTAGTCGAGCTGCCGCTCAGGGTGGTCGGCCTGGCATTGCCAATGCTCGATCTTCATGCCCACGGGTGTGGCCTGAATACGCGACTGGCAGTAGCAGCACAGGCCACGCTGCTCGGCAACCAGCGCCTGGCGCAAGGCCGCCTTGTCGGCGTAGTTGTCGTAGTCGGCATGCGGCTGCTGGCGATGCTGGGTCAAGGTGGGGGGCTCCGCCCCCTTCTGGATGGTCCGCATTTACTCGGTACCCTCGAGAAAGCGGATCAGCGAACTGGCCCGAGTCAACTCAGGCTCGTCCTCGCCCAGCTTGCGTTCGAGGTCCGCAATGGCGGTACGCGCCTCGTCGAAACGCTCCTGGTCGATTAGATCGAAGAGGGCTTTCAGTTCCCCGTCTACCTCGCGGTTACGCACCGGGGCGCCCATGAATTCTTGCAGGATGCGGTTGGCATCCATGCCATAAGCCTCGGTGGGCACGGTCACGGTGACTTTGCCATCCACGAATTCAAGGAAACGCACGCAGCGCGCTGGCACCTCGCCCAACACGAGAGGCGAATGAGTGGTCACCACGAATTGGCAGGCCTTGAAGATGTCGCGCAGGCGTTGCAGCACATCGCGCTGCCACTTGGGATGCAGGTGCAGCTCGATCTCGTCGATCAGTACCAGTGCCTCACCTTCAGCTATTGGGTTTTCGAGATTAGGATTGGCGACAGCAAGGCGGCGCGTTAGGTCAAAAACCAAAGCAATCAACCCACGCTCGCCGTCGGATAATTGCTCAAAAAATAACTGCTTACCAGCGCTTTTGTCGTTAACTTGCTCAGCAATCGTCGCATCTTTCATGACGGAGTAGCGGGGTGGGTTTTCTTCATGAAAACAAAATTCCTTGATCTGGGGCATGAGGCTGGAAATAGCTTCCTGAAGCAGCTTCATAATCCGTTCCCCATACTGCACAGTTTCTTTTCTGAGCACACGGGTCGAAAATATGGCACGTTGCCACTTAGCAAATTCGTTTAGCGATATCTCAAGTTGCGTCAGTGATTTTGAGAATGCCGCCCCCTGCTTGAAAGGCAATGTGCCTTGAAGTTGTGGCGGAAGCCTTAAAAGCAAGCGATGTGTTGAGTAGTACACAACCAGTGCTTGTGTTGGGCTGCTTTTCAGGTAGCGTTTCAGCCTTACCTCTGTTTCATGAGTGTCAGTAAAAAGCCAGTTCAGATGCTTCTCAAAATTTCCTTCTAATCGCTTGTCTATCCAAGTGATCTCGTTTTTTAGGTTTTTGTAATCAGGCGTCCCCCTTTCCAGAAGAGCCAGCTCCTTCTTCATCTGGGTTTGCTTGAGCCCAAGCGCCAGCTTTTCACCCTTATCAAGGCTTTCCTTAGATAGGAAGGTGATTAACTGCGCGGCTCCCAAGTTACTGCTTTCCATTTCAATGATGCAGGTTGACTTGCCTTGCTGTATATCGGCATCAATCAATGGCAACGGCTTTTCTCGCGAAACCGTAAATTCAGGCAAGGAATGGGAATACGCGATCGCTATAGCCTGCAGGATGGTTGATTTGCCAACGCCGTTGATACCGGCGATCACTGTCAGCCGCTCGTCAAAATTGATATCCAACCGATCAAAACCACGGAAGTTGGTCAGTCCTAAACTTTTCAATTTCATTAGGTCATCTCCTCCAGCGGGATCTGGCCGGTGACGGCGGCGGAGATCAGCGCGGCGCGGCGTTCTTTCAGCAAATTAACACTTCCTCGGATTGCTCTCCGCTGAAGATCGATTCTTCCGGTGCCTTTCGAAATCTCCGAGATGATGTGCTCTTGCTCTTGGAGGGGAGGAACCGGAATTCGAATAGCACTGAGAGTCTCTCGATTGATCTTTGGCATCGCGACCCGAGCGGATTCGAGTTCTGCCCACATAGAAAAATCTTCGGAGAGTAAGAAATACTGCAGATATTGTGGGAGCAGCCTCTCAGAAGGACGGAGCGCATACATGTCCGCACTACACAAGCAATCCTGTTCGGCCAGCGCAACCTTGCGCAGCGCGGGACGAATCTTTGAATAGAGTACATCACCCTCTCTGCATAAGTACTTGCCACTTATTGCGCCTTGATCTGCAGAGGTTTCCTTGTAAATAACTTGGCCCGTGCGTGACTCAATGTGATTCGGTGCAATCAAGATCATTTCGGAGAAATTGTCATCCTCGGGGTCTACATGCCCTTCAGATATGAATACGTCCCAAGAGAACTTGGTTGTCGGCCAATGTGCCGGAATCTCGCCCAGCCATTCCTGGTCGGAGCGTTTGAGCGGGGTGTTGGGGTTGAGGCCGTGGGTGACGACGCGGCTGATGAGTGCGGCGCGCTTTTCGCCCAGCAGCGCCAGCATGCGTTCCTTCTCGGCGATCAGCCTGTCGATGCGGGCAGTTTCGCGGTCGAGGTACTTAGCGATTCGCTCTTGGGTCTCCGCGTCCTTCGGATACGGCAACACAAGATCTTTCAGAAATTCACCGTCCACATGCGGGATGCCCATGCCGTTTGTAAATGTCTTGAGAACTGGCTCAGAAGCCTTGCAAAGCCAGAACAGAAATTTCCGATCAAATTGAATGGGTCTTACAAGCGCCGCAGTGGACGATACGGCGCCAAGCTTTGCACGCAAAAACTCACCCGCGTTTGATCCGTCCCAAAGCAATAGGACGTCTTGGTCGTCGGCGGTAATCATTCCTTCCGATGAGACATAGGTGGATGCGTCAGTGTCACCCCGTAAGTACTCCATTGATAAATAAGGCAGGGATTCAGAATTCGCATCATCATCGCCCTTGACGGGAAGTCGTCCCTTGGATGTCGACGCGATATACCGAAAACGCATCTGATTCCAACGGTCGGGTATGGTTGGCGCGATGCTGATAGGACTCACTCCGTCACCTCCCGCAGCAAGCCCAGAATCCGCTTCTCCACCTCGGCCAGCTCCGCATCAATCTCTGCCAGCGGCCTCGGTGGCTGGTACTGGAAGAACACCCGGTTGAAGTTGATCTCGTAGCCGACCTTGCCAATGCCGCCGTCCTGGTCGTCCAGCATCTCGCGGTCGATCCAGGCATCCGGCACGTAGGGCCGCACTTCGCGCAGCACATAGCTGACGATGTCCTCTTTCAGCGGGATGTTTTCGGCGTCCTTCAGGGCTGGATCGGGTTCGTACTCCACATGCTGGCTCTTGCCGACCCCGTGCAGGCCTAGTAACTCGTACAGCTCACTTGCAGCGAGCTCTGGTAGGACTTGGTTTGGAAACCATACGGAGCTGATGGGGGTATCGCCAGCCTTGTGGCGTTTGGCGATGACCGGCGCGGCCTCGCGGTCCACGCTGGTGAAGCAATCGCGGAAGATTTTCTTCTGCGCCGTACCCTTGGCGCCCTTGGCCCAGCCTTCGACGTCGTCGGGCAGGTTTTTGAAAACCTGCTGCACGGTGTCCCAAGTGTTATTCCAGTCCAATAGCGGTTCGCTGCCGAGTTCGTCCTGTACAGCCTGCAGGGCGTCGTACAGTTCGGGGCAGGTGTTGAGGAATCGCTCGCGAGCCTCGTCGGTGATCTCGAAGCGCAGTCGCAATGGGCGAAGCACGGTGATGCGGCGGTAGCCGAAGTCGGTGTTGTCGAACACGCGGCTGGTCTTGCTCTTCTCCATGGCGCCGTGTTCGCGCGTGATGTCATCAAGCGCAGCCTGGTCGAGGTAGCGTCGCTTGTCGCCCAGGCTACGCTTCATCGGCGTGTAGCGCTCGCGGGCGTCGATAAGCTGGATCTTGCTTTTGCGGTGCTCAGCCTTGCGGTTGGTAACCACCCAGATGAAGGTGCCGATGCCGGTGTTGTAGAACATCTGCTCGGGTAGGGCGACGATGGCTTCGAGCTGGTCCCGCTCGATGATCCAGCGACGGATGTCGCTTTCGCCGCTTCCGGCACCGCCAGTGAAGAGGGGCGAGCCGTTAAAGACGATGGCGGTGCGTGAACCGGGCTTGCCGCGGTTGCCGGACTGGTATTCCTGGAACTTGCTCATCATGTAGAGCAGGAACAGCAGGGCGCCGTCGTTGATGCGCGGCAGCTTGCCGCTGTAGCCACAGAAGCTGGGCCAGCGGTCGATGGTCTTCTTCTCGGCTTTCCAGTCCACTCCGAAGGGCGGGTTGGCCAGCAGGTAATCGAAGCGGTGATCGGGAAACGGGTCGTCGGTGAGGGTGTTACCCAGCACCACTTGGCCATCCTTGTGGCCTTTGATCAAGAGGTCGGAAGCGGCCACTGCATAAGAGCGTGGGTTGTAGTCCTGTCCAAAGACCTTGACCGTGGCTTGATCGTTGTGGGCGCGAATCCAGTTCTGCGCCTCGGCCAGCATGCCGCCCGTGCCGCAGGCCGGATCGCAGATGGTGACGATGACACCTGCCTGTGTGAGCACGTTGGTATCGGGCTCCAGCAACAGATTGACCATGAGCTGAATGACTTCTCGCGGAGTGAAGTGATCGCCCGCGGTTTCATTGGCGGATTCGTTGAAGCGCCGGATCAGGTCTTCGAACACCAGACCCATAGTGATGTTGTCGACGCGCTTGGGGTGCAGGTCGACCTCGGCGAACTGGGCCACCACTTGGTAGAGGCGGTTGGACTCTTCGAGCTTCTCGATCTCCTTGTCGAACTCGAAGCGCTCAAAGATCTTGCGGATGTTTTCGGAAAAGCCAGCGATGTAGTCGGCCAGATGACGCCCGATATTGTCGGGGTCGCCCTTGAGCTTGTAGAAGTCGAGCTGACTGTGGTTGTGAAAGCCCAGCGGGGTGCCATCTTCATCCTTGGCCAGGTTGTTAAGGATGGCATCGATATTGGGAATGCCCTTGCTGCTCAGTTCGGCATAGCGTTTGAGCACAGCTTCCTTGCTGGAAGCCAGAACGGCATCAAAGCGGCGCAGTACGGTGAGCGGCAGCATCACGCGTTCGTACTGCGGTGGGCGGTAGGGGCCGCGCAGTAGATCGGCAACGGACCAGATGAAGTTGGCGAGTTGTTGGAAATTGGCGCTCATGGATGCGTCCTAGAGTTCGATGGGTTCTGTTTTGCCGCTATCGACCGTCTAGTACTGACGGTGGTCGATATAACGCTTTGATTTATTTTGCCTGCGTGGGCATATCGCCCAATTTCTATCGCCCGGCAATCGCCGATATCGCGCATGTTGTCCGATATCCAAGTCATGCCACTGCCCAGTACCGCCGCCAGCGGTAGTTGCCTTCGAAACGTACAGCGCGGGGCTCAATCAGTTCCTCCAGCGCTCGCTTGACTTGCTTGGGGTAAATTTCACCGCCGACGCGCTTGTGAATATCGCGGATCGACGGTTTCGGATAACGCTGTAGGTCTTCCAGCACCAGCGTTGCCAAGCGGTGCGGCTCGATGCGCTTGAGGGTCGTTTCGCCGGCGAATTGGAGGCTGCGCAGTAAATCGGGATCAACAAAATAGCGTGTGGCCTGGGTACGGCCGGCACTTTGCACCAGATACCAGTTGAGCAAGCGCTTTAGCCAGGGCCGAAGTGCTTCGACGGATGGAAGCCCAAGTGTGGTTGCCAGCTCGCGTGCAGTCATTGCGTCGTGCTGGGCCAAGAGGCCCAGAGAAATGCGCTCACGCTGGGTGAGTTGATAGGTCTGATCTGCCTTGGCAATGAAGTCGATGATCTCGGGCTTGAGGATGCGACGGCGCGCCGTCACCTGCACACGGTCGTGGGTTTCAATCAGTTCTGGAGCAGGGCGGCCTTGAGACAGCAAAACTTCGAAAAGCTTGTCGAAGCCACTGCCTTCACGTTCCATCAGCTTCAAGTCGTGGAACAGTCGGGCCAGGTGCTCGTTGCGGCGCACGGTGGTATGCAGCACGTTTTGGGGTGTAACCCCCAGTGGCAGCGGCCCGGGGTTAACCACCTCCAGTCGGTCTGGATGCAGATTTAGGAAGATATCGCCGCGCTGGGTGTAGGGCCGGTGCACCAGCGCATTGACGAGCAGTTCGCGCACAACGATTTTGTCGAAGGCCGGCACATTCTGGCGGTACAGGCCACCGGGTAGTTCGTAACGCTCGCGGAAATCGGGCACCTCCTGCCAGACGGCCTCGATCAGTTCCATTGGATTGAGGGTGTGGTCATCCCATACCAGCTTGTTGACCTTCTGGCCGTGCTCGTCGTACTTGATGACCGGTGCCGTGGTCAGTTGGGCGCGGTGATGCTGACGGCCAAGGCAGAGCACGCCCAAGTTGGTGAGGGACTGTCCTTGCGCCAGCTGATAGTGATCAAGCAATTCGTCGTTGGACTTTTCCTTGACCGATGCCTTGACGCGGTCTGATGCGCGCAAGGCAGCTAGTAGCTTGACACGCTTGGTGGCATCCACCTCGGCGCGCGGAATATGCAGGGTGGTCTGCGTTTCCCAGGGCAGTGCCGCACGTTCGCTGGCCAACCGCATCACATCATCGCCGGTGACGGGCCTGCTTTGATCTGCCACGCGCAGGAAATAACGACCGTCGGTGGTGGACGCCACGGCCATGGCGCGCGGAATGCGCAATTCGATGTACTGCCCGCCATTGGGGGCGGTGGCGACGTCGGGCAGTGCGGCTACGTTGACAGTACGCTCGGCTAACTTTCGCCGCAGTGTGTCGGGTAGGTCTACCGGGATGTGTTGGTGGGCCGGTGGGGCGTTTTGCCCATCCTCGATGCCCAGCACCAGACGACCGCCGGTTGCATTGGCAAACGCAATGCAATCCTTGGCGATTTCGTGCCAGTCGGCGTTTTTGCCTGTGACCGCACGCAAGGACTTATGGTCTAGAAATTGTCCTTCCAAGCTCAAATGCAGCCTCCCCCAATTTTTTCATCGTTTCTTGCCCCATGAATCCTCATCCGCGCCACCCGCACGAACCCATTTGTCCACCTCGGAAATCTTGAATTTCCATAGGCGCTCAACACAATGAGCTGGCAAGTTCTTGCGGTCAATCCACGATAGTATAGTGGACCCGCTAGTCAAGACAGTATCTGCCTGGGTTTAAGCTAGTCTGGTTCCCACTTCTGTACCAGAATGGTGCTGCGCCATGTCGCCCTCGCGGGACGAAACTTTGGGGGCGGCGGGGTGCTTTGGCAAAAGGCTCGCTACAAGGCATCGAGCCGCTTATACAGGAAGCGACAAAAACCATGCTGGTTGCAGGCGTAATCCCACTTCCGAACCTACTTGCGTAAAACAATCGAGCAATCCCAGAGGTTTTTGGGGTCAGTTCCGCGCCCCCCTAACCCCCCCCGCGTCAGCAGCAAGACCTTGAAGCTCTCGCCCATCTCCTGCGGTAGGGTGAGCTTTTTGATTTCGTTGTTCAGCGCCAGGACCGCCTCGGGGCTGCTGGCCTGTGCGTGTAGTTCGGCGTAGACCTCGGGCAGGCCGTGTTCGATGAGAAAACGGGCGAGATTGCCATACCACGCAATGTGCAGGCCGACCTCCTCGGCCACCCGCAGCAGGCCGGTGAAGTTGACGTGGGCGGTGAGGTCGCAGAGGCCGGGCCAGACAAAAGGGTCATCCAGCCACTGGTGGCGGTAATAGGCGCGCAGGGTGCCCATCTGGCGCTGGGGATGGTAATACTCCCGCGCCTCGTGCCCATAGTCGATGAGCAGGATGGCCCCCGATTGCAGGTGGCCGGCGAGGGTCCGCAGCCAGGCCTCGGCGCGGGGGTGGACCTCGCTGCGATAGGGCGCCGGCCAGTCCTGTCGCCAGGGCTCTACCAGGGCCTGCAAGGCGGCCGAGGCAGGGTCCGGGGCGGGCGCCCAGGCCAGGGCGCCGTCCGTGGCCACCACCACCCCCATCTCCCGGAGGATACCGTCGTCGCCCTGTTCCACGACCGCCACCGGGATGGCGTCGAGGACCTCGTTGGCCAGCAGGACGCCATTCCAAGCGGTGGGCAGCTTCTGCACATGGCGGCTGGCGGGGCAGGCGGCGCGCTGGCGTGCTTGCAAGTCTGGGCTGAGTTCCAGCAGGGTGTAGGGCACCTGGGGCAGACGGGTGTGGATTTGCGTCGCCAGGGCGCCGCTGCCGCCGCCCAATTCCAGTACCCCATCCCGCCCCAGCCAAGGGGTCATGGCCCGCGCGAGCACAGCGCCAAGGATGCCCCCCATCTCGGGGGCGGTGATAAAATCTCCGGCAGCGCCCAAACGTTGCTGCCCGGCCATATAGTAGCCCAACCCCGGCGCATAGAGGGCCAGATCCATGTACTCGGCAAAGGGCAACCAGCCCCCGGCATGGACAATGGCCCGGCAAATGGACTCCGTCAGGGCGGCGCTATGGGCTAGGGCTTCGGGGTCCGGCAAGGGCAAGTTTGCCTTGCGCCCCTGGGTCCATTGGGTTACAAAATCCGCACGCCCATCACCCATGGAATCCCCCTTGTCTGCACCGGAAAAAGTCGTACTCGTCACAGGCGCCGCCCGCCGGGTCGGGGCCGCCATCGCCCGGCATTTGGCGGGCCGAGGTTGTCATCTGGTGCTGCATTATAGGCAATCCCGCGCCGAGGCCGAAGGGCTGGCGGCGCAGTTGCGGGCCGAGGCGCAGATCGAGGTCTTGCTCCTGGCCGGCGACCTCAGCGACCCTGCCACCCCCGCCCAGCTCATGGCCGCGACCATCGCCCATTTTGGTCGCCTGGATGGTCTGGTCAATAACGCTTCTCTCTATGCCCCAGCGCCCTTTGCCCAACTCACCCCCGGCGATTGGGAGCGCATGGAGGCCATCCATCTACGGGCACCCCTCTTTTTGACCCAGGCGGCTTGGCCCCACCTGCGCGCCCAGGGCGGCGCCGTGGTCAACCTGGGCGATGTCCACGGCGAGATCCCCTTGCGCGGTTACCTGCCCTACAGCGTTAGCAAGGCGGGGCTGCTGGCCCTGACCCGTTCCCTGGCCAAGGAACTGGGGCCGGAGGTGCGGGTCAACAGTGTCTCGCCGGGGGTGGTGCTCTGGGCCGAGGGCCAAGATCCCCCCGATGGTGATCGCCAGGGGCTCCTGGAGCGCAACGCCCTCAAGCGGGTGGGCAACCCCGAGGATATCGCCCAGGCGGTGGCCTGGCTGCTCTTCGATGCCCCCTATGTGACGGGGCACAACCTCGTCGTCGATGGCGGGCGCATGTTATATTGAGCCCATGTCGACGCCCGAAAGAACCCCCATCCGTTTTTACACGGAAGCAGAATTGGACATCCTGGAAGAAAGCGATCCCGTCGCGGCCGCCAAGATTGCCCACGCCCAGGCCATGGCCCAGCGCCTGATCGGGCGCAAACGCAGTTTTGGTCCCGATGATCCCCTGCCCGATCCCGCCGCCGTTGCCGAGGGCATTGCCGCCGTGCGCCGCATCCTCAACCGCGATGGCGGCGATATCGAGCTGGTGGACATCGAAGAACGCAACGTGCGGGTACGCATGAAGGGTGCCTGCGCCGGCTGCCCCAATGCCGTCATTGACCTGCAACAGGTGGTGGAAAAGATTGTCGGTGCGGTACCGGGCGTGGCCAGCGTGAGCAACACCTTTTGATTTCCCTCAAACCCCCGCGCAAAACTGCCAGGGCGCCCCGCGTCGGCTTCGTCAGCCTCGGTTGTCCCAAGGCAACGGTGGATAGCGAGCGCATCCTCACCCAATTGCGTGCTGAAGGCTATCAGTTGGTGGGGGACTACGCCGGTGCCGATCTGGTGGTGGTCAATACCTGTGGCTTCATCGATGCTGCCGTGGAAGAGTCCCTGGAGGCGATTGGCGAAGCGTTGGAAGAAAATGGCCGGGTGGTGGTGACGGGCTGCCTCGGGGCGCGGGACGGTGGCGCCTTTGTGCGCGCCAGCCACCCCAAAGTGCTGGCCGTCACCGGCCCCCAGGAAAACAGCGCGGTGATGGATGCCATCCATACGGCCCTGCCCCCTGCCCATGACCCCTACACCGACCTGGTCCCGCCCCAGGGGCTGCGCCTCACCCCGCCCCATTATGCCTACCTGAAGATCTCCGAGGGCTGCAATCAGTCGTGCAGCTTTTGCATCATCCCCGACATGCGTGGCAAGTTGGTGAGCCGCGACCCCGATGCCATTCTGCGCGAGGCCGAGGCCCTGGTGGCGGGCGGCGTCCAGGAGCTTCTGGTCATTTCCCAGGACACCGGGGCCTATGGGGTAGATCGCAAATATCGCACGGCCTTCCACAATGGCCGCCCCCTCAAGACCCGCATTACCGATCTGTGCAGCGCTTTGGGCGAGCTTGGGGCCTGGGTGCGCTTGCATTACGTCTACCCCTACCCCCACATCGACGAGCTCCTGCCCTTGATGGCGGCGGGGCAGATACTCCCTTACCTGGACGTGCCCCTACAGCACGGCAGTCCGCGCATCCTCAAGGCCATGCGCCGGCCTGCCGCCGCCGAGCGCACTCTGGAACGCCTGCAAGGCTGGCGTGCCGCCGTCCCCGACTTGACCATCCGCAGCACCTTCATCGTCGGCTTTCCCGGCGAGACCGAGGCGGAGTTCGAGGAGCTGCTGGACTTTATCCGAGCCGCCCAACTGGACCGGGTCGGTTGCTTTGCCTATTCGCCGGTGGAAGGGGCTGCCGCCAATGCGCTACCGGGCGCCCTGCCCGAGGCCGAGCGCGAGGCGCGCCGGGAACAGTTCATGGCGGTACAGCAGGAAATCAGCACCGCTCGTCTACGGTTGCGGGTGGGGCAGGTGCGCGAGGTGCTCATCGATGAGATCCATGCCGACGGCAGTGCCGTTGCCCGCAGTGCTGCAGATGCCCCGGAAATCGATGGTGTGGTCCACCTGAACAATGCCCAGGGGCGTCGCGTGGGCGAGCGAGTGCAGGCACATATCCGTGATGCCGACGAGTACGACCTGTTCGCGGTACTCGACTAGACGCTAGTCGTCGCTTGCGCCACAAATCGTCTGACACCTGACTTTTACTTGAGAGGCATTGCAAGAACGATTCTCATTTAATAGAATCGCTCCCATAGAAGAGCATATCAGGGAGCGGTTATGAGAGAGTCAGAAATCGGGCGGGAAATCCGCAGCCTTGCGCAACTATCACGCGGTAACCAGGGCGTCATCCACGCCATCCATGGTGCTGCCAACGAGAGCAAACGGCTTTTGATTATGGGCCTACGTCCAGGCTCGGCATTTACCCTGCTGCTCGGGCCCGATCGGCGCGGGGTGGTGCTGGATAGCGCCGGCACCCGCATCGCGCTGGGCCGCGAATGGCTGGACCAGATCCAGGTGCGCCAACCGTCCGCCGCGGCGAAGGGTTGATTTATGGTCAAGCACTGTAGCGCCGTCGCGGGCGCCACGCTCCCCGCTGGCAGTCCGCGCATTGCCCTGGTCGGCAATCCCAACTGCGGCAAGACCACCATTTACAATCTTCTTACCGGCACTCACCAGACGGTGGGTAACTGGCCCGGTGTTACCGTCGAACGCCGCTCGGGCAGCGCGCGCCTGGCGGCAGGCGAGAAGGTCGAGGTGATCGACTTGCCGGGAATTTACAGTCTGTTGGGCGGTGGCGGTGAAGACCAGGCGGTGGCGCGACAGTTTCTGTGCGACGAGGACGTCGAGCTGATCGTGCAGGTGCTCGATGCCAGTACGCTGGAGCGGCATTTACTCTTGACTGCCGAACTCATCGAGCTGGAACGCCCCTTGTTGATCATCCTGAACATGGTGGACGAAGCGCAGGATCGCGGCCTACGGATCGAAGCCAGCGCACTTTCCGTGCGTCTTGGCGTACCGGTAGTGCCGATGGTGGCACGTCGGGGGAAGGGCTTGGGGGAGCTGCGCCTAGCCCTGCGCGAGGCACTGCGCGCGCACGTGCTACCGCAAAGGCCTGATTGGGAGCCAGTGGTGGAAGCCAGCCTGAGCGAACTAAGCACCGAGATCGGCGCGCAAATTGGCGAGGAGCGCAGTCGTTTTTTGGCCTGGCAAACTCTGGAAATGCCGGAAAGCACGCCGCCAGCCCTGCGTGCGGCGCGTGAGCGTGTGGCGCAGCGTCTGCAACAAGGCAGCGGTGAGGATGTTGTCGACCTGCTTCCTGCCGCACGCTTTTCCTGGGCTGCGGCACTCGCATCCCGGGTGACGCAAGCCACGGGCAAGGCTGGCTGGAGACAACGCGCAACGCGCCATCTCGATCGCTGGATTTTGCACGACTGGCTGGGCGTGCCGATCTTTCTTGCAGTGTTGTACCTGGTCTTTGTGGTCAGTTTCAGCGGCGGCAATGTCTTTCTCGATTTTTTTGATCAGACCTCGGCGGCGCTGCTGATGCACGGCTTTGGCCATCTGTTATTGCAAGTTGGCGCACCGGGCTGGCTGGTGAGCGCCCTGGCCGGGGGGATTGGTGGTGGTCTGAATCTGGTGATTAGCTTCATCCCGCCCATTGGGCTGACCTTTCTTTTCCTCGCCTTTTTGGAAGACTCCGGGTACATGGCGCGCGCCGCCTATGTGATGGATCGCCTGATGCGCCGCGTGGGTTTGCCGGGCAATGCCCTAGTGCCGATGGTGATTGGTTTTGGCTGCAACGTGCCGGCCATCATGGGCGCGCGCATCATCGACGATCCGCGTGGACGGGTGCTGACGGTACTCATGCAGCCCTTCATGTCCTGTTCGGCACGGCTGACGATCTACATGGCCTTTGCCGTGGTCTTTTTTCGCGGCAACGGCGGGCAGGTGGTGTTTTTGCTCTATCTGACGGGCATTCTCATGGCCCTTTTTACCGCCTGGCTCCTGGGAAAGACCGCGCTGCGCGGTCAGGCCCGTCCCTTTGTCATGGAGCTGCCGCCCTATCGGCTGCCGAGCCTGCGCAGCGTCGCGCTGCAAGCGTGGCAACGCCTACGCATTTTTGTGCTGCGTGTCGGCAAGGTCATCGCCGCAATTGGTTTCATCCTCTTCCTCTTGCCGGGCATTGGCTGGACTAGCCAGGGATTGCGCGCCACCGACATCGACCATTCGCTATTGGCGCAAGGTAGCGAGGCGCTGGTGCCCCTCTTTGCGCCCATGGGTATACAGCGCGACAACTGGCCGGCAGTTGCCGGTTTAGTGGCCGGCGCAGCGGCCAAGGAAGTGGTGATTGGCACCTTGAATGGTATCTACCAGCGCCAGGCTGGTGGCGACTTGATGGCGCAGTATCGCGATCCAAATATCGTGCAGGCATTGCGCGATGCCTTAGCAACTATCCCGGAGAATGCCAGCAAGCTGTTGAGCAGCTTTACCGATCCCTTGGGATTTGCCGATCTAAACCAACGCGATGCGAGTATTGCGGATTCGGGCGCCAGCTCACAGACCCTCGGCGCCCTGGCGCAGAGCTTTACGCCCCTGTCGGCCTTGGCCTATCTGCTCTTTGTACTGCTTTATGTGCCCTGCGCTAGCACCATGGGGGCGCTACGGCGGGAGGTAGGCTGGGGTTGGATGTTGTTTTCCACGGCTTACGGCATCGGCATTGCCTGGGCGGTGGCGACCCTGGTATATCAGTGGGGGACCTTTGCCGGGCACCCGCGCACGACCTGGGGCTGGACGGCGGCCATCGCGATCGCCCTCTTGCTCCTGCTTTTGGGCCTGCGCCAGCAAGGACGGCGACACAGCAGGCTCCATCTTCAGGAGCAGGGATGATGGAGAGCCCACTCTTTCGTATCCGCGAGCTGCTGCGCGCGGGGGAGAGCCTAAGCCCAAGCGAAATCGCGCAGCGTCTGGAGCTTGCGCGCGACTTGGTAGATGCCGGCCTGCAACATTGGCAAAGTCGGGGTGAACTTGCTCGTGTACAAAACTTGACGCAAGTTGGAAACAGTAGCTGTGCGAACCGTTGTGCCGGCACTTGCTCTGGCTGCACGCCGCCAGCGCCCCCCGTGCCGGTCGAAGCACGCTATCGCTGGCGCGCCCAACGCGCTGCCTAGACAGGAGAGAACCGAAAAGGACCAGCGTTGTCATAGAGGTATGCCAACAAGTGAAGGAATGTCCTCATGCCGCAGTTTCCATCCTCTACCCTGTCAACGCGCGCCGTGGCCCTTGGCGCAGTTTTTTCTACCACGATATTACTCAGTGCCTGTGCCCAGCACGTTTCGCCAACAAGCCATGCGCAAATGGTCCCAAGTAGCGTTGTTCCTAGTCAAAGTGCCAATACCCAGGCGCTGAATCGTGCAGAAGAGCGAGAAAACAACCTCTCCTACGGCCCATTGGGTGGCCATAACGAAAATCTTTCCGATGCCGAACTCGCAGCCCTCCCGCGCCATTTGCGCGTGCATTTTGCACAAAACAGCTTCCATATCAGTGCGCATGCCCGCCACATCACCAATGAAAATGCGCGTTTCTTGCGGCGTTTCCCCAATTTGCACGTACGACTGGAGGGGAACTGCTCGCAACCGGGTACGCAGGAATACAATCTCGGCCTGGGGGAATGGCGTGCCCATGCCATCAAGGAACTGCTGGAAGCAGATGGCGTGTCCGCCAGTCGCATCAGTACCGTTTCCTTTGGCAAAGACAACTTACTTTGTAATCAAAATACCGCTGCCTGTTGGCACCGCAATCAGCGCGTCGATTTTGTCTACCGTGCCACAAGCAGCGGAGAATGAACCCGCCCACCCGACCATTTCGCAAACTGCCACGCTCGCGGCCCCTTTGGCTCGCGGGCATTTTCATTATTGGTTTTTTGGCAGTCCTAGGTCGCGATATTCAGGTGCAATATCTGCAGGCCAAACATCTGCGCTTCCAGGGGCAGATGCGTTATCTGCACAATCAACGCCTGCCCGCGCAACGCGGGGTAATCTTTGGTGCCAACGGCCTACCCCTGGCGGTAAACACTGCGGCAAGCACCATCTGGGGCGACCCCAAGGTCTTGGGAAAACATCAGGCGCAGTGGCCGCAACTGGCTAAGGCGCTAGATATGTCTGTCACTGAACTAGGCCAACGCTTGGCCAGCGGTGGCGCCGCCTTCGCCTATCTGGCACGGCAGCGACCCCCAAACGTTGGCACAGCGGTGCGCGCCTTGGGAATTCCCGGGGTTGGGGTATTGCCCAGTTCGCGCAGCTATTTTCCTCTGGGCGCCGCAACGACACCCCTGATTGGCCTCGTGGACCAAGCACATCAAGGGGCCACGGGCATGGAGTTGAGTTACAACCAGTGGCTGGCCGCACACCCCGGCTCGGAAGAGGCCCTCTACGATGGGCATGGACAAATCGTCAAGGTCCTGAAGGTCTCGCAACTCTCGCACCCTGGGCATGCCATCCATCTAACCATCAACCCGCAAATGCAGTATTGGGCCTATATGGCCTTACTACGTTCTCTACAGCATTTTCATGCCTGGGTCGGGTCGGCGGTACTTATGAACGTGCATACCGGCGCCATTTTGGCCATGGTCAGTGCTCCCAGTTGCAATCCTAATCAGGTGGGCGCCTGCACGGCACCAACAGACTATGTGAACAATGCGGTGCACCAAGCCTTTGAACCGGGTTCGGTGATGAAGCCCTTTGCCATTGCCGCTGCCTTGGCCAGCCACAGTGTTTCCCCCACACAGAAATTCCACGTCTTCCACCCACTCTGGGTCGGCGGCTACCCCATCACCGACGACGTGCCTCATCACATTCTCAATATCGAGCATATTCTCAAGTATTCGAGCTGTATCGGGACGGCCAAGATTGCCCTGCGCACCCCCAAACGCACCCTGTATGACATGTACCAAGCGGTGGGCTTTGGCCGTGTGCCAGCTGTAGGGCTCCCTGGGGAAACCGCTGGTGTCTTGCCGCCTTGGCAATCCTGGGGCATCGCCCGCCACGCTACGATTTCGATCGGTTACGGGGTCTCGGTGACAACACTGCAGCTCGCGGCTGCCTACGCCAGCATTGCCAACGGCGGTTGGTATGTGCGCCCGCACCTTTTCGCTGGCGAGAAGCTGCATCGACACCGGGTGATGCCGGGCTGGGTCGCCAATGATTTGCGAAGTTGGCTGCGATCCGTCGCCCGCCCAGGGGGCACTGGCATTTTGGCCGCGATCCCTGGTTACGGTGTCGGGGGCAAGACCGGCACCTCGAACATGGCCAATGGCAAAGACGGCTTTTACCACCATCGTACCAACGCCACTTTTGTCGGCTTTGCGCCGGGCGCTCATCCAGATTTGGTCATGGCGGTGAACCTGCGCGGTAGCCACTACTCCTGGAACTTTGGCGGCATCGAAGCGGCCCCGGTGTTCCGCTACACCATGCGCCGTGCGTTGCGCACCATCGACGTTGCCCCACGCTGCAACATCGGCGGTAAATTCCTGGAGATTCGCGTACCTGCTGGTTCCGACGTGCATGAGCTGGCATCGAAATACCACAGCACCAGCCGTTATCTGATGCAGATCAATCACCTGTCGAGCCCACAAGCACTAGAGGCCGGCGCCTTTTTCAAGGTTCCCATGCCTTTGGGTGAAAAAGATTTTTGCCGCGTACAAACCCCGGCAGTAAGTCGCGCCCAGGCGGAGATCTGGAGTGAGGGGGGCGGCTAAAGCGGGTTGCGCGTAGGCAGCCCCACAAGTCGGTGCTACCCTTGCGGAATGCAATAACATGAGAGGCCGGTGCCATGCGTAGTAACGTTCTCGATGAAGATCTGCAAGCCTGCAGCGAAAGGCCGCGCACGGGTTTTCGCCGCGATGGTCGGGAAGACCTCGTTGCCTATGCGTTTTCGGAAACGGCGGCATGAGTTCGATTACGACCCAAGAAATCAGCATCCTGCGTCCCGATGACTGGCACCTGCATCTACGCGATGGCGCCATGCTCCACACGGTTTTGCCGGACACGGCTGTGCGCTTCGGTCGCGCCATTGTCATGCCCAACCTCAAGCCACCAGTGTCTAGCGCCGCTATGGCGCAGGCGTATCGGGAACGCATCTTGGCCGCGTTACCGAAAGGCTCTGTTTTTACGCCATTGATGACCCTGTATCTGACGGAAGCGACGCCCATCGAGGCAATCCGGGCAGCGAAGGAAAGTGGCATCGTGCATGCTGTCAAATACTATCCTGCGGGAGCCACCACCAATTCAGAAAATGGCGTGCGTGATCTCAAAAAGGTCTATCCCGTTCTTGCCGCTATGGAACACTGGGATTTGCCGCTGCTGCTGCATGGCGAAGTCACTGATCCGGTAGTTGATGTTTTTGATCGGGAAGCGGTTTTTATCGAAAGGCATCTCATTGCTCTGCGTCGCGATTTTCCGGCTTTACGCATGGTGCTGGAACATGTCACCACCAGTGCCGCGGTTGATTTCGTGCAGAGCGCAGGAGCGCGCACCGCAGCCACGATAACCGCTCATCATCTGTTGTTGAATCGCAATGCGATGTTCCAGGGCGGCATTCGCCCGCATCATTACTGCCTACCGATTCTGAAGCGGGAACGACATCGCGAGGCCCTGGTACAGGCCGCAATCAGCGGTAATCCGCAGTTTTTTCTTGGCACTGATAGCGCCCCACATCCGCAAAATGCCAAAGAATCTGCTTGCGGCTGCGCCGGGATCTACACCGCCCACGCCGCCATCGAACTCTATGCGGAGGTCTTTGCCAAGGCCAATGCCCTGGATCGACTGGAAGCCTTTGCCAGCCGGCATGGCCCTGCTTTTTATGGGCTACCCTGCAATACGGACAGCATTACCCTGCGGCACGAAAGCTGGTGCGTGCCAGAGAAGATCGGTATGGGAGCAGAAATGATCGTACCCTTGCGCGCGGGCGAGGAAATTTCCTGGCGCCTGGTCGGCGTTGGGTGATCGCCCCTACACATAGTGGTAACGGCAGGCGACGATCACGAGCTCGGTATCCGTCGCGCGGTAGACGAGACGGTTGCTTTCGTCAATGCGCCGCGACCAGTAGCCGGACAGATCACCACGCAGGGCTTCTGATTTGCCAATGCCGGCGAAGGGTTCCGGGGCCGCCGCTTCGATCAGGAGGTTGATACGGCGCAAGGTCTTCTTGTCTTGTGATTGCCAGTAGTGATAGCCGTCCCAAGCGTCGGGCACAAAACAAATCGATCGTGCCATTACTCGCTGGGGAGCAAGTCGCGCCGCTGCGCTTGGCCCGCCTGATCCTGGGCAATAGCCCGCGCCAACGCTGCGGCGCTGGCGGGGTTACTGGTGAGGTGCAGCGTTTCTACGATGCTGTTATAGCTGTCCAAAGACATGAGTACCGCATCGCCGGCGGCATCACGGCGACTGATGACTGCCACATCAGCATCCTGGACTACGCTGTCCAACAGGGTTTTGAACTCGTTTCGCGCCTGGGTGTAGCTGATAACTTTCATGGCAGATAAACCTGTGCAAGTACCCGTACAATTCTAGTCCGAGTGCGGACGCTGTACAAGCAGCCGCAGGCTAGTCGACCAGACAGTCCTCTTCGGGGCCGAGCAGATCGGCGAGAGTCTCGCGGCGGCGGATGCAACGTATCTCTGCGCCCTGCACCAGGATCTCGGCGGCGCGGGGGCGGCTGTTGTACTGGCTGCTCATGGCAAAGCCGTAGGCTCCGGCGCCGAGAATCGCGAGAGATTCCCCTGCGGCAATGGCGGGCAGCGGACGGTTTTTGGCAAGGAAATCGCCACTTTCACAAACCGGCCCGACAATGTCGCAGTCGCGCAGCGGCGCGTCGCTCTGCCGTAGGGGCAGGAACTCGTGCCAGGCCCCGTAGAGGCTGGGGCGCAAGAGATCATTCATGGCTGCATCAACCACGCAAAAATGTTTGCCCTCGTTTTTTTTCCAGTACTCGACCGTGGTCAGTAAGGCCCCGGCATTCCCCACCAGGGAGCGGCCCAGTTCCACCACCCGGCGCACCTGCAGACCCGCCAGCGCAGTGTCGAGAACGGCAGCGTAATCGGCCGGGCTGGGGGCATTTTCCTCGTGATAGCGAATGCCCACGCCACCGCCACAGTCGATATGGCGCAGGGTGATGCCACTATCGCGCAGCCGTTCATAGAGATCGCGCAGGCGGCGGGCGGCAGCACCCAGGGGTTGCAGGTCGATGAGCTGTGAGCCGATGTGGGCGGCGACGCCGATAAACGCAATGCTCGGCCACTCTGCTGCACGCCGGTAGAGGGCCTCGGCGGCGGCAATGGGGATGCCAAATTTGCTCTCTTTCAGGCCGGTGGCGATGTACTTATGGGTGCCGGGATCGACGTCAGGATTGACGCGCAGCGCGACAGGCGCGCGTAGCCCCATTTTCGTCGCGACTTCGGCAATGCGTTCCAACTCCGCCGCTGACTCGACATTCAGACAAAAAATCCCGGCGTCGAGGGCTGCGTGGATCTCGTCGCGGCTTTTGCCTACCCCGGAAAAGACGATCTTTTTCGGATCGCCACCGGCGCGCAGTACCCGCGCCAGCTCGCCAGCGGAGACAATATCGAAGCCCGCGCCCCATTGCGCCAGGCGACGTAGCAGATGCAGGTTACTATTGGCCTTGACCGCGTAGCAGGTAAGGGTCTGTTCACCCAGGGCGTGGGCGAAGGCGTGGTAACGCTCGCGCAGATAGAGCTCGGAATAGACATAGCAGGGGGTGCCATAGCGCTCGACGATCTCGCTCACAAGGCAATCGTCGACATACAGTTGCCCGGCACGGTAATGAAATGGATGCATTAGTGGCTGCTCGTCGTCGAACTGGTGGGAGCGGGTGCTTGCGGGAGGGTGAGGGGGGTTTTACGGCCACAACCGGCCAGGGCCAAACTGCCGAGCATGAGCAAGACGATCCAGGGGCGCAGACGCATCATTCCACCTCTGCCTGCAATCGCGTGCGGGCACGGGCGATGGCGGCGCGCACTTGCTCGGGCGCAGTGCCACCCAGGTGGTTGCGGGCGGCGACGGAACCTTCCAGGGTGAGCACACGGAAGACATCCTCGCCAATGGTGCTGGACAGCGCTCGTAGTTCGGCGAGCGGCAGGGCTTCGAGGCCAATGCCACGATTCTGGGCAAGGCGCACGGCGCGTCCAACCACGGCATGTGCATCGCGGAAAGGGACTCCCTTGCGCACCAGATAATCGGCCAGATCCGTGGCCGTGGCAAAGCCCTTCTCCGCCTCGGCACGCATGCGCGCGGGACGGGTCTGCAAGCCCGGCAACATGCGCGCCAGGAGTTGCAGGCTGGCTTCGACTTCATCCAGGGCGGTAAAGAAGATGCTCTTATCTTCCTGATTGTCGCGGTTGTAGGCCAGCGCTTGCCCCTTCATCAGAATCAGCAGTGCCGTGAGTTGCCCCATGACCTTGCCACTCTTGCCGCGGATAAGTTCGGCCACATCGGGGTTTTTCTTTTGCGGCATGATGCTGGAGCCAGTACAAAAAGCATCGGGCAGTTCGATGAACGCCAGCGCCGCCGACATCCAGTAGATCAGCTCTTCCGCCAGGCGCGACAGGTGTACGGCGATGATCGACAGGGCCGCCAGGGTTTCGAGGAGAAAATCGCGATCGGAAACGGCATCGAGACTGTTTTCGGCGACGTGATCGAAACCGAGTTCGCGGGCGACGTCCCAGCGGTCGATGGGAAAGGTAGTGCCAGCCAGGGCCGCAGCTCCAAGGGGCAGGACATTCACGCGCTTGCGGGCATCGCGCAGGCGCTCGGCGTCGCGCCGGAACATCTCGACGTAGGCCATACTGTGATGGCCAAAGGTGACCGGCTGGGCGACTTGCAGATGGGTGAGACCGGGCAGGATGGTGTCTGCCTCGCGTTCGGCGAGGTCGACGAAAACGGATTGCAGGTCGTGCAGGAGTGCGAGCAGGCGGTCGATGGCGCCGCGCGTATACAGGCGCATATCGGTGGCGACCTGATCGTTACGCGAGCGGCCAGTGTGCAGCTTTTTGCCGGTGTCGCCGATCAGTGTGATCAGACGGCTTTCGATGTGCATGTGGATGTCTTCGAGGCTGTCGGTGAAGGTGAAATTGCCGGCGGCAATCTCCGCGCCAATCGTCTCCAGCCCCGTGCAGATCGCCTCGACCTCTGCCGCCGTCAGTACACCAACCCGCCCGAGCATGCGCGCGTGGGCCGTCGAGCCCCGAATATCCTCGGCATAGAGGCGGCGATCGACAGCAATGGAGGACGTGAACTGCTCCACCAGGGCATCGGTACCGGCGGCGAAACGACCGCCCCACATTTTCTCACTCATCACAGACCTCCTCGCTTGCCGCGACTATACCCAAAGCGTTGCTGGTGGACCAGTTCAGTCCCAAGAATCAGTCGGTCAGGCGGAAGATGTTCCAGATGTCGTCGCGGCGCAGCGCGTGCAGTAGCGAAAAGGCGACATGGCCAATCCAGTAGGCCCAGACCAAATTGGATAGCGCCTTATGTAAGGGCGTGAGGGTATGCAGGATGGGGCTGGGCGGGGTGCCCCCTTGCGGGAGAAAGAAGAAGATGGCGGTGCCGGTGAGGGCCATCCAGGTGACCAGCAAGAGACCGAGGCCGTGAATGAGCGCGGCAAGACCGGGGGCCGGACCAATAGGCCGCAGACGTCCGCGGGCAAGGGCACGCAGGTCATCCCAGATGGGACGCCAGGGACCGCGTACGGGAAAAAGCTGGGTGCGAATGGCAGGTGTGGTAACAATCCACAGCCACTCCCAGAGCAGAAAGAGCGCCGTAGTCAGCCCCACCCAGGCATGGGTGCTGAAGAGCAGTTGGGTGATGCTGCCATAGTCGGCGTGCCGGAAATCCGGCGTCATCCACAGCGAACTGAAAAGCTGCCAGGTAACGCCAAAGGCAATGCCTGCGTGCAGCCAGCGCGCCTCACGCGGCCAGGGGTTATCGCGGCTGGTTTCCTGCATGTCTCTCCTCGATGCTTCGCCTGGCCTTGCGTCAGACGCCCGACTTCAACAAAACTCGCGTCGCCGCTCCAGAATGCGACGATATTCTTCGGGATCGCGCAGTTCGGTGAGTTGCCCGCCACGAGGAAAATGCTTGGCCTCCAGGCGTAACAGCCAAAAACGCAGGGCAGCAGCACGCATGTAAGGGAACCAGAGCCCGTGTTCATGCCGCGTAAAGGGACGCACGCTCTCGTAGGCCTGCCAGAGACTAGCGGCAAGATTTTTGTCGAGGCTGCCATCGGGATAGGAACACCAGGAGTTAGCTACCACCGCCAGGTCGTAGAGCCAGGCATCATCGCCGGCATAGTAGTAGTCGATGGTGCCGGTGATATCGTTCCCCGCAAACAAGACGTTATCGGGAAAGAGATCGGCATGGATGACCCCCCCGGGCAGCTTGTCGCGCGGCCACTGCTTTTGCGCTTCGCGTTCATCTACCAATAATTCCCGCTCGCCGGGGCTGAGCTTGGGGATCAAGCGTCTTCCGGTCTCCTGACACCAGCCGAGACCCGCAGGATTCGGGTGCTCCTCGGGAAAGCCTCGCCCGGCCAGATGCATGCGTGCCAGGACTTGTCCGAGGGCGCTGATCTCGGCCTCGCTCGGTGCGCGACCCTCAATCGACTGCCCGGACAAGCGCTGCACGATGGCTGCCGGTTTACCGCAGAGTTCGCCAAGGATTTCGCCATTGCGCGTATGCACCGGCGCTGGGCAGGGAATACCGTGCTGGCTAAGCCATTCCGTCACATGCAGGTAGTAGGGGATGCTCTCCCGCGGCAGGCGCTCAAAGATGGTCAGAACAAAACGTCCGGCACTGGTGTCGAGAAAGAAATTGCTATTCTCGGTGCCCGCGCAAATGCCGGCGATCTGCTCCAGGCTGCCTAAGTCATAGTCGGCCAGAAAGCTCGCCAGTTCGGTGTCGGGGATATCGGTATAAACAGCCATGCAATTACCAGCGAAAGAGGGTCCACTGCGGCACGTCCATTTTTTCCGCATCGGAGTTGGGCACACGAGTAAATCCATGGCCGCTTCGGTTGACGAGATAGTACGGAGGAAAGGGCTTGGGCGGGATGACCTTGACCATGTAGACCTCGCCATCGGCCTTGAATTCTTCTATTTTGGCGCCTTTCGGCACATGCAGTTCGGCTTCGGGGAGGCTGTTCTTGGGCGGCGCCAGGCGTGGCAAATGAATCGGGTATTTTTCGGGCCCACTGTCGGCCAGTGCAAGGCTGGCGCAGAGGAAGGCACCGAGGCCAAGAAGGATTGCAAGATTGCGCGGCATGAAGGGTTCCTCCCTATTTACAGGTTGAGCAGGGCCTCGGTTTCTGCCGCCGACGGGGCAAAACCGCGTTTTTCGTAATGATCAAAGATGGCTGCGACCACGGCATCGGGGTCGTCGAGTACCGTCACCAAGTCCAGATCGGCTGCGTTGATAGTGCCATGCACCAGCATCGTGCTTTTCCACCAGTCGATCAGCCCGCCCCAGAAGCTGGAATCGAAGAGGATGATGGGCATGCGCCGGGTCTTGCCGGTCTGTACCAGGGTGAGGCATTCGGCGAGCTCGTCCAGGGTGCCAAAGCCGCCGGGCATGACCACATAAGCGGCGGCATATTTCATGAACATTACCTTGCGCGAATAAAAGTGTTCGAAGGAAATGGAAATGTCCTGGTAGGGGTTGGTATGCTGTTCGTGCGGTAGTTCGATGTTGAGTCCAATGCTGTAACCGGTGCCGCGATGGGCGCCACGGTTGGCCGCCTCCATCACGCCAGGGCCACCGCCGCTGATCACCGAAAAGCCGGCGTTGGAGAGCTTTTCGGCGATGCTCAGGGTCTGCTGGTACCAGTGGTGTTCTTCGGGTAAGCGGGCGGAGCCGAAGATACTAACGCAGGGCTCGACGGCGGCCAGTTTCTCATATCCGCGCACGAACTCCGCCATGATCTGGAAGATTTTCCAAGCCTCGCGGGTAAGACGACTCTCGCCGCCATCACGAAGTCGTTCCGTATCCAGGGGTGCGCGCATAGTGTGGGCCTACCGTAGGTGCTCAAATTTTCCGTATTATGGCGGAAAGCAGCGGAAAAGTCCTTATCATGACCGAAAATCCTCGTATCCTTGTCGATGCCTCCAGTTTCCTCTATCGCGCCTTTCACGCCTTGCCCGATCTGCGCGCCCCCGATGGTCTTCCCACTGGTGCCATATATGGCGTAATCAATATGTTGCGGCGTTTGGAGCGCGAATATCCGCAGGGCGAGATCATCGTCATCTTCGATGCCCCAGGGCCGACCTTTCGCGATGACATCTATCCCGAATACAAAGCGCAGCGGCCACCTATGCCGCCAGAGTTGCGCGTGCAAGTCGAGCCGTTGTTGCAATGGATTGGCGCCATGGGCCTGCCGTTGCTGCGTGAGCCTGGGGTGGAAGCCGATGACGTCATTGGCACCCTCGCTTGTGCCACGGAGGTGGAGCGGCCTGTCCTCATCATCAGTGGCGACAAAGATCTCGCCCAGCTTGTCGACATACGCACGAAAATCATCGATACCATGAAGAATACCGTGCTGGATGAGGTGGGTGTGCAGGAGAAATTTGGTGTTACTGCCGGGCAGATCGTCGATTATCTCGCCCTGGTGGGGGACAAGGTGGACAACATCCCCGGCGTGCCCAGCGCGGGGCCCAAGACCGTGGCCAAATGGCTCGGTCAATATGGCAATCTCACAAATCTCCTTGCCCACGCGGACGACGTTGGCGGCAAGGTAGGTGAGGCCCTGCGTAGCAGCCGCGATTTTCTGCCGCGCAGCTACGAGCTGGCCAGGATTCGCTGTGATCTGCCGCTACCGGGGCAGGGCTACCAGCGGCGTCCAGCGAATAGTGCAGCACTTCTTTCGCTGGCAGAGCGCTTGGGCTTTTCTACTTGGCGGCGCGAATTGCAGGCGCAACAGGAGACAGATGGCGAAGTCGAGTCGCCAGTCGCAGCCAGTGACGCCATTGACCGTAGTCGCTATCGCCTGATCGATACGGAAGATGCCTTGTGCGAGTTGTTGGTGCGTTTGCAGGCCACGGAACGGGTCGCCATCGATACCGAGACGACGTCTCTGAACCCTCACGATGCGGAGTTGGTGGGGGTTTCTGTTGCGTGGCAAGAGGGTGATGCGATCGAGGCGGCCTATCTGCCCCTCGGACACCGAGAGGGTAAACAGATAGCGCGGGAACGTGCCCTGATGGCGCTGCGCCCGTGGCTGGAGTCGGCGCGACCCAAGCTCGCCCAAAATGCCAAGTTCGATTGGCAGATCTTTTGGGCGCAGGGCGTGCAGCCGCAGGGCTTGTTACGTGACACCCTGCTCGCCAGCTATGTGCTCGACTCGAACGGCCCGCACGACCTGGATCATCTGGCGCAGCGATTTCTCCAGCATGAGAACATCCACTACGAAGATGTCGCTGGCAAGGGCAAGAAGCAGCGTAGCTTTGCCGAAGTGGCCATTGCTGAGGCCTTGCCCTATGCCGCAGAGGATGCCGATGTGTGCCTGCGCCTCGACGCACTGCTTTGGCCGAGGATCGAAAAAGAGCCCGGCCTGCTGCACGTATTCAGCGAGATCGAGATGCCCCTGGTGCCGGTGCTGGCGCGCATGGAGTGGGCCGGCGTGAAGATTGATCGGCAGCAGTTGGAGGCTCTGAGCAGCCAGCTCGCCGCAGCTATGGAGCAGGTCGAGCGCGAGGCGCAGGAGATGGCCGGGCAGTCGTTCAATCTCTCCTCTCCCAAGCAGATCCAGGAAATCCTCTTCGATAAGATGCAGTTGCCAAGTCAGAAAAAGACCAAGGGAGGCCAGGCCTCAACCGATGAAGACAGTTTGGCACAGCTGGCCGGCCACTCGCCTTTGCCGGGCCTGATTCTGGAATATCGCAGCCTCGCCAAGCTACGGAATACCTATGCCGATGCCTTACCGCAGATGATCCACCCGCGCACCGGGCGCGTCCACACCCACTATCGGCAGGCAGTGGCGGCCACCGGGCGGCTCTCCTCCAGCGATCCGAACCTGCAGAACATCCCCGTGCGCACGGAGCAGGGGCGGCGCATCCGCGCTGCCTTCATTGCCGAGCCTGGTCATCTGCTGCTGAGTGCCGATTATTCGCAAATCGAGCTGCGCATCATGGCGCATTTGTCGCAGGACGCAAGCCTGCTGGCTGCCTTTGCTGCGGGCGAAGATATCCACCGGGCGACCGCTGCCGAGGTATTCGCGATCCCGCTGGAGGAAGTCGATAGCGAGCAACGGCGCGCCGCCAAGGCGATCAATTTCGGCCTCATCTATGGTCAGACCGCTTTTGGCCTCGCGCAGCAGCTAGGGGTCGATCAGGCCAGTGCGCGCGCCTACATGCAGCGCTATTTCGAGCGTTATCCTGGGGTGCAACGGTACATGGAAGACACCCGCGTGCAGGCGCGCAAGGTAGGTTTCGTCGAGACCCTCTTTGGCCGGCGGCTCTACGTGCCGGAGATTCAGTCGCGCAATCCCGCCCGCCGAAATTACGCCGAACGTGCCGCCATCAATGCCCCCCTGCAGGGGACGGCGGCCGACCTGATCAAGCTGGCGATGATTGCCGTCGATGCCTGGTTACAGGAAGATCCCGCACGCGGTCGCATGATCCTGCAGGTGCATGACGAATTGATTCTGGAAGTCCCGGAAGCAGGATTAGCAGACGCCACGCAAGCTCTGCGTGCGCGGATGGAAGGTGTGGCAAAACTTGCAGTGCCGCTGGAAGTCAGTGTGGGTTGGGGCGCCTCCTGGGCCGAGGCACACTCCTGAGGATCAGTGCTGGTTGCTGCTGTGGAACATCTTCAAAATGGCATCACTACTGAGTTCTTCCCCATTCAGTGCCATGGCCAGGACCTCGCCACCAATGACCTGGGGGGCGATAATCATGTCCGGCTGTACGCGTTGCACGCGCTTGAGGTTTTTGCTGTCGTTGACGGCGGCCACGGTCTTGGCGGGGCCTTGTAACTCGCGTACGGCAAGGATGATGAAGGCATTTTCCGAATCGTCGGCGCGCAGCGCGAGAACCGCGGCGGCGGCATTGGCCTCGGCCTGGTTGAGGACATCCGTATCGCTGGCGTCGCCAATGATTACGTCTTCTGCCTGAAAGTAGGTGTCATCAGGCTGGCGCAGCAGAATTACGCGCACGACTTGCTCGCGCTGCTTCAGTTCGCGGTAGCTGTTGCGCGCCAGGGGCGTGTCACCAACAATAAGATAGTGATCTTTCAATGACATGGCTGTATCCCTCACGTGTTTTCGGAAAAATTGAACTTTACTTCAATCTTTAGCATCAAAAGGGGGTAGCTTTTCCCGGACTTCACCTCCCTGTCCGGGATGGGAGTCCTCTCCTCCCTTTGAGGACTCATTATTGTTCCCCGCTTCTGGCGGGGGACTTTTTTCCAGCCAAGTCGCTAACGTAGCGTGTAGCTCTGCGACGCCGTCCCCTTCCTTGGCGGAAAACAGTTGTGCGCTACTGCCTTCCATCTCTCCTGCCCGCAATACCTGTTGCAGCGTTTGTTTTGCCGCCCCGCGCGAGAGCTTGTCCGCCTTGTTCAGCAAGACGTGTACTGGCTGCTGGCAGTGGGCGGCAAAGCGCAGCAGGTCACAGTCGAAAGGCATTAGCGGATGACGAATATCCATAACCAGAATGAGGCCGGTAAGGCTTTGCCGGCTACGCAGATACTGGTTGAGCAATTCGCCCCAATGCTTGCGCATGGCCTCGGGAACCTTGGCATAGCCGTAGCCTGGCAGGTCGACAAGACGTTTTTCAGCGCTGCCGAGGGTAAAAAAATTCAGGGCCTGGGTGCGACCGGGGGTGCGACTGACCCGCGCTAACGCCCGTTGCTGGCAGACACGGTTGAGCACCGAGGACTTGCCGACATTGGAGCGTCCCGCCATGGCCACTTCGGCACCGCTGTCGGCAGGGAGTTGGCTTAAGCGGGTCACGCTGAGCAGGTACTCGGCCTGCTGCAGGGCGACAAGACGTGCTTTCCCTTGCCCGGGATTGTGCTTGGTATGTTCCATGCTAGGAGCATAGCCGTGGGACGCGGTTACTGGCAATTCTTTCTTGAAGCGCTAGACTGCGAGCAGAGAAAACAAACGGGAGGTGGTCTTGCAGACCGTAAGCAATGTTCGGTCGGTCCAGTCGTCGCGACTGCGCTTGCTGGTGCAGTTTTTGGGGTCCATGCGTCTGGCGGTAAGCTTGTTGGTGTTGCTGGCTATCGCGTCGATTATTGGCACGATACTCAGCCAGCAACAGCCCTACGACAATTATCAGCTGCAATTTGGCAGCTTTTGGTTTCAGGTCTACCGCGAACTGGGGCTCTACAATGTCTATCGTACCCTTTGGTATACCGGCATTGTGGCCTTCCTGGTCCTGTCCACCGCCACCTGTGTAACGCGTAACACCCCACGCATGCTGCGCGACATGCGGGCGCTGCCGGTGCGGCAACGGCACGCAGCAATCCGGGCACAAGATCATTTCTTGTCGATGGATGCACCGGCGTCCGCCGAAGCCATGGCAGCGCGCCTCGCCAGTTTATTACGCACGGCGGGCTTTCGTCCGCGCCTGGAGCGCGATGGCAGCGATTTCTATGTGGCCGCCCGTAAGGGACGCTTTCATCGGCTCGGCTATTTCCTCACCCATCTCGCCATCATCCTGATCTGTGCGGCGGCCCTTTATAACGCCGACATCCCGGTGAAATGGGCGGAATGGACCGGCACCCTCAAACCCGCCAACAACTTCGATCTGCCCCTGAGTGAAATTCCCCGATCGGCATGGATGCCGCTGCACAATCCCGCCTACCGCGGCATCATCACCTTGCCCGAAGGCCAGACCGCCAACGCGGTGTTTGCATTGGCTGGAGATGGCTATTTGGTGCAGCCCCTGCCATTTCGCATCCACCTACGTTCTTTTCATGTGCGTTATTACTCCACCGGCATGCCGAGCGATTTCGTTTCCGACGTCGTGCTCTATAGCCCATCTGGCAAGGTACTGAAAAGCGGTATCATTCGCGTCAATCATCCGATGTCTTACGATGGTGTGGAGATTTATCAATCCAGCTTTAGCGACGGTGGTTCGCTATTGCATTTGCAAAGCTATGTGTTGGGGATGCCGGCGCTGCATCCGGGAATGCTCTCCGGCCGAGTTGGGCAAACGCTGCAGGCGGGCAATTCCGGCTATGCCGTGCAGTTGAAAAACTTCTCGCTCTACAACGTCATGCCACGGGCCGCCGTGGGCGAAAAGCCAGATCCCAAAAATCCCATGGTCAACCTGGGACCGAGCTACACCTACATCGTTCACGACCCGCATGGTGGCGCGGCCGAGTTCAAAACCTATTTCAGTCCCATTAGCCGTGACGGACAGGGGTATTTTGTGCAGGGCTATCGCCAGGCGCTGGGGGATCCCTATCACTATGTATATCTGCCAGTAGGGCCGAATGGCGGCATCTCCCTGTTCCTGAATTATCTGGCGGCCCTGCAGGTAGCAGCACATGGGGGGGCGCAGGCATCGCCAGCGATATTTCAGGAGATTTTCGCGATGCTGGCAGCGCGCGTGGCGCCAAATATGTCCAGCGTCGAGCAGGATCACTTTGTTCAGGCGAGCCTCAATGCGCTGCAGCAGATGCGTGATTACCCTGCACCCTTCCTTCTGCATTTGCAGTCCTTCGATCATCGCTGGGCGGCAGGTTTGCAGGTCACCAAGTGGCCCGGTACGGTGCCAATCTACTGGGGCTGTGTAGCTCTGGTCCTGGGTATTTTTATTTTGTTTTACCTGCCGCAACGGCGTGTCTGGGCGCGGGTCGAGAATCAGGATGATGGCTGTCGCCTGGAGCTGGGCGCCAGTGCCGACCGCAACAAACGCGAATTTGCCCGCGAATTTGCCGCCTGGGAACGTGCCCTGCAAGCGCCGCCCGGCAAAGATGGTACTACATTACATTGTTGAGTCTTGTGGAGAGGAGCGAAACACATGGCAAAGAGCATGGAATCCTGGGCAGAGGGGCTGCCAAGCGAGTTTCAGCAGCGTAGTCTGAAGGAGATCCTCCGCCAGGAGGCGGCCTGGGTCTTGGGCCTTACGGCGGTGGCCATCTTCATTCTCGCCCGCTGGAGGGCGGATTTTGGGTACTGGCAATATGTGGTGCTGGTATCCTGGTACGTTGGGTTGCTGCTCGCTGGCATTGCCTGGCGGCCTTTACAATGGGCGACGGTAGCCAGTGTTTTGCCCGCACTGGGCGCCGTTTGGCTCTATGCCCACGGCCAGACGCCGGCGAACAACGTTGTCCTCCATTATGTGTTGCAGGGTGTCGCGGCGGCATTATGGATGTCAGCATTGCTGTTGCTCAGCACCGGGGCCTATCTCGTTTCTGTGTTCACCGGTAGCGCTGCCATCGGGCGTTGGGCAACGCGACTCACCTGGGCCGGTGTGATCTTCGGCTTCATCGGCCTCGGAGTGCGTTGGCGTGAGACCTACCTCGGGCACGCAAGTTGGGGACACATCCCGGTGAGTAATTTGTGGGAAGTCTTTGTGCTTTTCTGTGCGACTACTCCCCTGTTTTATCTGTATTACGAGCAAAAGGCACAAAATCGCAGTCTGGGTGCCTTTGTCATGCCCCTGGTGGCGGCGGCGGTAGGCTTCTTGCTCTGGCTGACGCTGGCGCAGCACATGGATCAAGTCGAGCCATTGATCCCGGCCTTACAGAGTTTTTGGATGAAGCTGCATGTGCCGATGATGTTTGTCGGCTACGCAAATTTCACTATCGCGAGCCTGATTGGCGTGGCCTACCTGCTGCGCGATTGGTCGGTGCGGCGCGGTGGCGTTCTGGCTGCCCGGCTGCCCGATGCGGAGCTGATGGACGATGTCATGTACCGCGCCATCGCCCTGGGTTTCCTGTTTTTTACCGTCGCTACCATCTTGGGCGCGGTCTGGGCAGCGCGCGCCTGGGGTGGCTTCTGGTCCTGGGACCCCAAGGAAACCTGGGCACTCATCGTCTGGCTCAACTATGCCGGTTATCTCCACGCTCGGGTGGTGAAGGGCTGGCGCGGTCGCAGCATGGCCTGGTGGTCTTTCCTGAGCCTGTGGGTGGTGAGTTTCTGCTTCCTTGGCGTCAACATGTTTCTGTCCGGGCTACATTCTTATGGAAAGTTGTGAGGCTACGGGTCAGTGTTCCTTGCGGGTGCTGGACGAGTGCTGAAGAACCTGCTGAATAGGAGCAGATACAATCCCTGCAACCCTGCCGCCAGGTAAAACGGCCAGCTGAGAAAACCGGCGGCAAAAAAGAGCCCGGCAACGACCGGGCCAATGGCGCGCGGGGCCTGGATGCTCAGGCTGTTGACGGTGGCGGCAAGACCGCGGTGTCGCTGGTCGACAATGCCCAGGAACAGCGCTTGCCGTGAGCCGATACTGCCCTGATTCATCGCCGAGCGGAGGATGTAGGCGAGCATCGCTAACCAAAACGTGGGTGCCAGTGGGATCGCCAGCAGCATCAACAGGCCCAGGAGACGCAGGCGCACCACGGTGCCGACCATCCCAAAGCGGCGGTTCAGGCGAATGCTGAACAGCGAGCTAGCGGCGGCAACAAAAAATGCGACGGCCATGCCGGGGCCGATCAGGGCGGGACCAGCGTGAAAACGCAGGTGCATCCAGTAGGCCATCAGCGGGCCAATCAAACCGATGCCCAAGCCGTTCAGGCTGTTGATGGCGCCAAAAGTGAGCAAGGGTCGCCAACGGAATGGAGTGGCCGATTCGGTAACGATATCTTCTGCGTTGCTCATACTATTGCGGCGCGGAGCAGGTTCCTCTGCCGAGAACAATAGCCATTGACTCGCCAAAGCACCGAGCAGGACGAGGACGAAGAGGCTGCGGTAGCTAAATAGCTCAGAAATGTGCGGTGCTAGTAGGCCCGGCAGTGCCGCAATCGCCGCACCGAGTCCCATTCCGGCAAGGCCGATTGCGGTATTCACCGGTAGAATTTGTCCCCAGATTTCCTGCGGCAGACTGCGGGAAAGCCACGCCTGTTCGGCGGGAGCGAAGGGGCCGGCACCACCATTGGCACCGCGACCAAAGGCGCCGAGGAGTGCAGCGATGCCGAGAACAATGGGGTTGCTCGTGACCAGGGCCAGAACGGCGGCTAGGGCTTGAACGCCCTCATAGGCGAGTAGAAAGCGGCGCGCCCCGTAGCGATCGCTAGCCGGCCCTACCAGCAGCGTAGCGAATCCGCCGACGAGTAGACTCGCGGAGTAGAGGGCGCCAATCGCGACTGCAGTCCAGTGCAGTGCATGCAGATACAGCGCAAAGTCTACCACCAGGGCGCCCTGTCCGACGCTGCGCGCCGCGCGGGCGGCCAGCAAACGCCGCGCTGCTCCCGGTAGCTCTGCTAGCAGCAAGGTACTTCAAACAGCCAGAGTGGGGCGGACTTCCCGATTGTTGGCGTCAACATGGATTACCGTGGGCTGCCAGCCACGCGCCTCCTGCGGACTGATCTGCAAATAGCTGGCAATGATGAGCAGGTCGCCCTGGGCGACGCGGCGTGCGGCAGCACCGTTGACGGAAATGGTGCCCGAACCCGGCGCCGCGCTGATGGCGTAGGTGGTAAAGCGGTCGCCATTGTTCACATCGTAGATTTGAATCTGCTCATAGGGGAGAATTCCGGCTGCCGCCAATAAATCCGTATCGATGGCACAGGAGCCCTCATAGTCGAGTTCTACCGCCGTGACTCGTACTCGGTGCAGCTTACTTTTCAACATCGTTACCAGCATTATGGCTCCTTCTGATCTTTAGAGTGACGACGTGCCAGACGGTTGACCCCCAAGGCCACCAGTAGGAACAGGACGGGCGTCCCAACCATGACGATGATATCCCCCCAAACGCTCAACATTTGCCAGTGTCCTCTTCACGCGAAGCTCTAAAGTGTAACGCGCCGCAACGAGTCGGGGAATTGCTCTAGAGTTTTTGCTAGACTAGCGCCAATTTGACCCGCAGCAAGGATTTCCCATGGCCCAATATGTCTTTACCATGAATCGCCTGAGCAAGGTGGTGCCGCCCAAGCGCACTTTACTCAAGGACATTTCGCTTTCCTTTTTTCCCGGTGCAAAGATCGGCGTGCTGGGCCTCAATGGTGCGGGAAAATCGACCTTACTCAAGATCATGGCCGGCGTCGACAAGCAGTATGAGGGTGAAGCCACGCCCATGCCAGACCTGAAGATCGGCTACCTACCACAAGAACCGCAAGTCAACCCGGAAAAGACCGTGCGCGAGGCAGTGGAAGAAGGTCTAGGCGAGATCCTCACTGCCCGCGCCGAACTCGATGCCGTCTACGCCGCCTATGCCGAGCCAGATGCCGACTTCGACAAGCTCGCCAGCGAGCAGGCGCGCCTGGAAGCGATTCTGGCGGCCGGGGATGGGCACCAAGCCGAACAGCAGATGGAAGTCGCTGCCGATGCGCTGCGCCTCGCCCCCTGGGACGTAAAGGTGGGCACGCTTTCTGGCGGCGAGAAGCGGCGCATTGCCCTGTGCCGTTTGTTGATCAGCCGTCCCGACATGCTCCTGCTGGACGAGCCCACCAACCATCTCGACGCCGAATCGGTGGAATGGCTGGAGCAATATCTGGCCCGTTTCCCTGGTACGGTGGTCGCCGTCACCCATGATCGCTATTTTCTCGATAATGCGGCGGAGTGGATTCTGGAGCTGGACCGCGGGCAAGGTATTCCCTCGAAGGGCAACTACTCCACCTGGCTGGAGCAGAAGGAAAAGCGTCTGGAGCAGGAGGCGCGCACCGAGGCCTCACGCATCAAGGCGATGAAGCAGGAGTTGGAGTGGGTGCGGCAGAGTTCGCGCGGGCGGCAGAGCAAGAGCAAGGCCCGTCTCGCTCGCTTCGAAGAGCTGAGTTCCTACGAATATCAGGCGCGTAACGAGACCCAGGAAATCTTCATTCCGGTGGCCGAGCGTTTAGGTAATGAGGTCATCGAGTTTGAAAACGTCGCCAAGGGCTTTGGCGATCGCCTGCTCTTTGAAAACCTGAGCTTCAAGATCCCGCCGGGCGCCATTGTTGGCATCATCGGTCCCAATGGCGCGGGTAAATCGACCTTCTTCAAGATGATTACCGGTCAGGAGCAGCCCGACAGCGGCACGGTAAAGATCGGCCCAACGGTGCAACTGGCGTACGTCGACCAGTCACGCGACGCCCTCGCGGCGAAGAAGAATGTCTGGGAAGAGATCTCCGGTGGCCTGGATATTCTGCAGATCGGGAAGTTCGAAATTCCCTCGCGTGCCTACTGCGGGCGTTTCAATTTCAAGGGCGCCGACCAGCAGAAGCTGGTGGGGCAGCTCTCCGGCGGTGAGCGTGGGCGCCTGCATCTGGCTAAGACCCTGCTTACCGGTGGCAATGTACTGCTTCTCGATGAGCCGTCCAACGACCTTGACGTGGAAACCTTGCGCGCCCTAGAAGATGCCCTGCTGGAGTTCGCCGGCACGGTGATGGTGATTTCCCATGACCGCTGGTTCCTCGACCGCATCGCTACCCATATCATCGCCTTTGAAGGTGATGCGCATGTGGAATACTTCACCGGTAATTATCGCGAGTATGAGGAAGATAAGCGTCGTCGACTCGGTGAAGAGGCCGCGCGCCCGCATCGTCTGCGCTTCAAACCCATTAGCCGCTGAGCTTTGACATAATACAGACTGGTCGGTATGATTTCGCGACGGTACAATTATGGGAGAAATTCGTATGGACGTTATCACTGCCATTCAAAAGCGTCGGGCCGCGAAGGCCTTCGACCCGCAACATCAGATGTCTGCCGAAACGCGGCGGGTTCTGCTCGAAAACGCAGCGCTGGCACCCAGTGCGTATAATATTCAGCACTGGCGGATCGTCGATGTGCAGGAAACAAGACTTCGCCAAGCCATCCGTGAGGTAGCTTGGGGGCAAGCGCAGGTAACCGATGCCTCGCTACTCCTGGTGCTCTGCGCCGATTTGAACGCATGGCAGGAAAGGCCGCAGCGCTACTGGGCGACAGCGCCGCAGCCGGTGCAGGATTTTCTACTCCCCAAAATGGACGAATACTATCGCGGCAAGCCGCAGGTGGCGCGCGACGAGGCCATGCGTAGCCTCGGGATTTTTGGCATGACGGTGATGCTGCTGGCGCAGGATCTTGGCTACGATAGTTGCCCGATGGATGGGTTTGATTTTGATGCTGTAGCACGCCTGATCCACTTGCCGGAAAACTTTGCCATTGGCTACATGGTGGCTATAGGCAAGGGCATGGACAATGCCTGGGAGCGCAATCGCCTACCCAGTACGGACTGGTTGATCAAAAACCATTTTTGAGGGCAGGTCGTCCTTCATCTGGATTTGTGGGGCACTTTGCGGCAGACTCTGAGGCCATGTACCGAACGAACATAGGCTTAAGGCTGCCCGCGTGCCCCACGTACTGATCATTCACGGACCTAACCTCAATCTTCTCGGTCGGCGCGAGCCGCAGCACTACGGCCAGAGCACTTTGGCGCAGATCGATGCCGCCTTGCTGACGCAGGCGCAGGCTTGGGGCTGGCAACTGCGCTCAATGCAGAGTAATGCCGAGCATGAACTGGTCGATGCGGTACAAGCAGCAGCTGGGCAGGGAGTCGATTACATCATCATCAATCCCGCTGCCTTTACCCACACCAGTATCGCCTTGCGTGACGCCCTGAGCGCTGTAGCCATTCCCTTCATCGAAGTACACCTATCCAATATCCACGCGCGGGAACCTTTCCGCCATCACTCCTATTTTTCTGACCTGGCGCAGGGAAGTATTGTCGGTCTCGGGCCGGACGGCTATACCCTGGCCCTCGAAGCGATTCACCGTCGCCTGTCGGTCTGAACGACACCAAAGGAACTGCATATGGACATACAATTCATTCGCCGCTTGGCTGACCTCCTGGAAAAGGGCTCCATTGATGAGATCGAGGTAGTCGAGGGGGAGAGTAAGGTCCGCATCACCCGTCACAAAGAAATTGCCGCACCGGTGCAACACTACGCGCTGCCAAGCGTGCCTGCCGCCATGGCGGTGCCTGTGCCTGCGGCAGAAACACCGGCAGCGGCGGTGAAGGTGGAGGCAGCGCAGCCGGAAGGCTACATGATCAAGTCGCCCATGGTAGGGACCTTTTATCGTGCCTCTTCCCCGGAAGCGAAGTCCTTTGTTGACGAGGGAAGCGTGGTCAAGGCCGGGCAGACCCTGTGCATCATCGAGGCAATGAAACTTCTGAACGAGATTGAGGCCGATGTGAGCGGCAAAATTCTCAAAATCCTTGTCGGGAATGGTCAGCCGGTGGAATATGGCGAGCCCCTCTTCATCATTGCGCCCGAGTCCTGAGATGTTTGGTAAAATCCTCATCGCCAATCGTGGCGAAATAGCGTTGCGCGTGCAGCGCGCTTGCCGCGAGATGGGTATTCGTACCGTGGCCGTGCACTCCGAACCCGATCGCGACCTGATGCACGTCAAGCTTGCGGATGAGTCGGTTTGTATTGGTCCGGCAGCTTCGGATAAGAGTTACCTAAGTATTCCCGCAGTGATCGCAGCTGCAGAGGTGACCGACGCTGAGGCCATCCATCCGGGCTTTGGCTTTCTCTCGGAAAATGCCGATTTTGCCGAGCGCGTCGAGCGCAGCGGCTTTGTCTTTATTGGCCCTCGTCCCGAGAGTATCCGTATGATGGGCGACAAAATTGCGGCCAAGAGTGCGATGCGCAAGGCCGGTGTTCCCTGTGTGCCCGGCTCCGATGGCCCCTTGCCGGAGGATCCTGCCGAGATCCAGCGCCTCGCGCGCGAGATTGGTTACCCGGTCATTCTCAAGGCCGCCGGTGGCGGCGGCGGGCGTGGCATGCGCGTGGTACATACTGAGGCGCATCTCCTCAACGCCGTAAGCCTGACTACCGCCGAGGCCGCGCGTGCCTTCGGCAATCCGGTCCTGTACATGGAAAAGTTCCTGGAAACGCCGCGGCACATTGAGTTTCAGATTCTATGTGATGGGCATGGCAACTGTGTCCATTTGGGCGAGCGCGATTGTTCCGTGCAGCGCCGCCACCAAAAGGTCATCGAAGAGGCGCCAGCGCCGGGCATTACCCCAGAGCAGCGCCAAGCGATAGGCGCCGCAGTCGTTCAGGCATGCAAGGATATTGGTTATCGTGGTGTGGGCACCATTGAGTTTCTCTACGATCCGGTGGCAGAGACTTTCTTCTTTATCGAAATGAATACCCGTGTGCAGGTCGAGCATCCGGTTACGGAGCTCATTACTGGCATCGATATCGTCAAGGCGCAGATCCGCGTCGCGGCCGGGCAAAAACTCTGGTTCACACAGGATGATGTGCAACTGCGCGGCCATGCCATCGAATGTCGCCTCAATGCCGAAGACCCGGAGCGCTTTGTCCCCTCGCCGGGGCAAATTACCGCTTGGCATCCTCCTGGTGGCCCCGGCATCCGTGTCGATAGCCACATCTATGCCGGCTACCGGGTGCCTCCCTACTATGATTCGATGATCGGCAAACTGATTGCCAGTGGTGCCGACCGCGCCGAGGCCCTGGCGCGCATGCGTAGCGCCCTGCGGGAAATTAATATCGAGGGAATCCAGAGCAATATTGCCCTGCACCGACGGATTGTCGATGACGCCCAGTTTGCGGCGGGTGGAGTGCACATCCACTACTTGGAGGCGTTGCTCGGCCTATGAGTCCGGCGTGGTGGCAGCTACATCTGCGCGTGCCTGGCCAGGAACTGGAGGCGGTGGAAGATGGCTTGCTCGCCGCCGGCGCCGAGACGGTCAGCTGGCTGGAGGACGATGCGGCTTCGCCGGTCTTTGTCGATGGCGAAACCTGGGCAATCAACCAGGGCGAGGCACTTTTTGCCGGCACGGAAGAGGGGCGCGCTGCCATTGATGGATTGCTGGCGCAGCCCCACTGGCAGAGCTATCAGCCACGTGTCGAGGCCCTGGCGGAGCAGGACTGGGTGGCACAAACGCAAGCGGCCTTCCCTGCGCAGCAATTCGGGCGACTCTGGGTTGCACCGCGTTGGGCCGAAGCGCCCGCTGAGGCGTTGCTGTTGCGTCTTGATCCGGGGCGCGCCTTTGGTACCGGCTCACATGCCACGACGGCACTATGTTTGGAATTTTTGAGCGAGACGATTGCGGGCGGCGAGACGGTGCTCGATTACGGCTGTGGCTCAGGAATATTGGCCATTGCGGCGCTGTTGTTGGGTGCGGAATCTGCGGTTGGGGTGGATACCGACCCGGTTGCCTTAGAAGTTGCAGGCGAGAACGCCCAGGAAAATGCGGTCGCGGAAAGGATGAAGTTGTGCTTGCCGGACGCGGAGAAATTGGGGCAGTATCCTATCGTTGTCGCCAATATTCTTGCCGCGCCGTTGATTGATCTTGCCCCACTCTTGGCGCAGCGTGTTCTGCCTGGGGGGCGCGTAGCCCTCTCCGGCCTGCTTCATGCGCAAGAGGACTTGGTGAGGGCGGCCTATGCACCATATTTTTCTCTTGCGCCGTCCAAGCGGCGCAGCGATTGGTCACTGATTGTTGGAGAACGTCTACCAGGAGAGCGAGATGGAAGTCCAATGCCCGCGTTGTGAATCGACTTTCGCTGTAGATCCTCTTTCCCTGCGGGGGCATCAGGGACTTTTGCAGTGTAGCGTCTGTAGAGAGGTTTTTCGGGTGCCAATTGCTGCGCCAGCAATTGCCAAGTCTCTTGAATCCGAAAATACCCATCGCGGAGGTATCGGCCGCTGGTTTTTGCTCGCTGTCATCGTTTTCCTGTTGTTGGTGCTGGTTGTGCAGATTCTTTGGTGGACGCGCAGCTATGCTTATTTGGCCAGCTCTCCGGCCATTCGTAACGTGATTTTGCAGTCCGCGCAAGGTCTTGGGGTGGAGGTTCCCTGGCCGGGACCGAATCGTGAAATTCACATTGTGCAGAGTACGGTAACGCCGCTGCCGAATCATTTGGCGGTGATTCGTGGCAAGCTGGAAAACACTTCGGGAATGGTACAGGCGTATCCACAAATTCAAGTGGTGCTCAGTAATGCCTATGGCTCAACGATTCGTACCTTGACCTACGCACCCAATTCTTATCTTCCTGGGAATGTATTGGCGCGTAACGGGTTCATTCCTGGGGAAAAGGTAGGCTTTTTATTACAGGGCTCGCAATTGGAAACGGCGCCCGGCTATCAAGTCACGATTCTGAGCCTGCCCTGATGGATGAATTTGCTCCCGGCGACGAGATGCCGAGCTTACGAGAATGTATTTTTCACCAAGTGGCGCGATACTTTGCCGACCTGGGAAGCGAGTTGCCACGAGATTTACATCAACAAGTCATGGAAGAAGTCGAACGCGCTCTGCTAGAGAAGGTATTGCGGCAATGTGATGGCCAGCGTGGCATCGCGGCGCAGTGCTTAGGTATCAACCGCAATACATTGAGCAAAAAGATTCAGCGTTACGGACTGGAGATCTGAATGACTGGCTTTACCCAGCTTTCATCCGCATCAGTTTGGTCGCCACTGCTTTGGAAGCGTTGATAATAGGCCATTACTTTTGGTACGTAAGCCTGCGTTTCCTGAAAGGGCGGGATGTGATACCCCGCTTGGATTACCGCCTGACTACCGGCATTGTATGCTGCCAACGCGAGACGCAAATCGCCACTGAAGCGGTGGAGCAACTCGGCTAGATAAGCGGCGCCCCCACTGATGTTTTCTTGTGGGTTGAAGGGGTTTTGCACGCCAAAACGGCTTGCGGTGGCGGGCATCAACTGCATCAATCCCATAGCGCCCTTGTTGGACACGGCACCAGCATTGAATCCCGACTCGACCCGAATCACGGCATTCAGCAGCGCGGTGCTGAGCCCGTACTGTTTTGCTGCGGTCTTAACGATGGGTTGCAACTCACTGCGGGCGACGAGATCAAAATGTTGCCGAGCGATGTGCGTTGCCATCTTTGGTGTCCGCATGACCAGGTGGTACTGTCCCTTGTGTTCGGGCAGATTGGTAAGGTGTATTACCCCGTCACTGCCGGTGTAGGCATAGATGTCTGCGTGTGCGGCGGAAGCCAGCAGCGAAAACAGCACGCCTGCTAGTGTGCGCCGCAGAATCATTTGATAACCCGCAGGCCAGGACGTTGGGACGGTGGGGTTTCCGCCTTCTTCGTGGTCTCCGGCGCAGAAGGTGGGATGGCCGGCTCCGGAAAGCCCATGCCTTCCTGGGTTTCAGCAGCATAAATGGCTACTACCGCCGCCATGGGTACGGCAATGCGGCGCGCAACCCCGCCAAAACGCGCCTGGAACTGTATCCAACCGTCGCCCATCTGCAGACCAACTACGGCTGCCGGGGAGATGTCGAGGACAATACGCCCATCACGGTCGTATCCGGATGGTATCTCGACCCCTGGATAGTCGATTTTTACCACGATGAAAGGCGAGTAGCCCTGCTCCACACACCAGGCATGAATGGAGTCTAGTAGAAAAGGCTTGGCGGATTCTGGTAGCAACTGCATCCCTCGGTTCACGATCGGCTCCCTGACTAAATTAGTACAGATGCTAAGTATGACAAGCTTGCCGGCAACTTGCAGCCTTGCGATTATCTCCTAAAATGCTTCTGGGTAACAAAAGTTGTCTATGGCCGAACGTAGGGCCCCTCTACATTCTTACTCTACCTCAACGGGTGGCGACAGATATCCTGACAGGGGGCGCTATCCTGTCAGAAAGGCAGAGAAATCGCGTTACTCAGCCTCGATTGCTGGAGGTGTCCTGAGGTCAGGATGGGATATGCTTCGCGCTCTGGTAAGTTAGAATTTAATCTGCGCCGTAGCTATCGCAAGCGTTTGTACCCGAACCCAGGGTGTACTTTATGCCAGCTTGTGGCAGCCATCGGCGGAGCAGTGGCGTCGTAATAACGGTGCTAAAGATCGCCATGATCACCAACATGGTAAATACCTGCTGTGATATTACTCCTATATCATATCCTACATTAATAACAATCAATTCCATTAAAGCTCGGGTATTCATCATGATGCCAATAATTTTGGATTGCTGGTTATTCAGGCTGGATATCCGGGCAGCAAAATAGGAGCCGAAAAACTTTCCAGCAGTTGCTAGTGCTAATACCAGCATGCACCACAACCACGCCGATACACTGTTTAGACCGCTGATATCGGTTCTGAGTCCTGTATATGTAAAGAAAATGGGGAGAAAGAATACCAACACAAACGGCGAAACCGTATTTCGCCACGCAGTTACGAACTTTCTTTCCGTAGAAAGAATAACGCCCACCATAAAACCACCAAATATCGTAAATACTCCTATCGAAGCGGTAATCATCCCAGAAACAAATATGCTGATGAGAATAATTCCTAGTAGCTGCGGCGTCAGGACATCATTTCCGCCAAACCGAGAAATGGTTAGCCTAAGTAGTGGTCGAACGATCAATATCCACGACACAATGAATAAGAGCAATATGGCGATTTTTGCCACAAAGGCGCCGACTGTAAAGTGGGATAATGCTAGCGCGACGACTAATGCCAAAAGAATCCAGCCGATTACATCATTGATCGCCGCTGCGCTAATGGCGATCGCTGCGATCCTGGTTCTAGTAATACCCAGCTCCATCATCATTCGACCTAGCACGGGTACGGCGGTGATGGAAAATGCAGTGGCCACAAATAGTGCATAAATTAACGGCTGAACATGGGGTGCCAGCGTGTCTGCGGTAAGTAGACCAAAGCCTATACCTAAAACGAACGGGAAAAATATACTGGCGATGGCTATGAGAAATACGGAGCGCTGATTATCCCTGCTGCGCAAATGTGAGAAATCAAATTCCAAGCCGACTTGAAACATTAATAAAGTAAGCCCGATTTGGGACAGCACGTCTATTGGCACTGATGAAATGGAGTGGAAAACATAATGAAAAACCGTGGGCATCATGAGTCCAAACAATGACGGCCCTAACACGATTCCTGCAATGATCTCTCCGACCACCGCCGTTTGCCAGAATCTCACGGCGATTACGCTTCCAACCCTTGCGGCTAGAAGAATAATGCTTAACTGCAATATTGTAAAAAATATCACCAGCTCTGATTTCTGCGTAGAAATGCTGAAAACTTCGTTATAAAAGGCCATGCTCATATCTGATAGAGTGAGATTAATGAAATTCGACATCATCGAAGTGACGACGACAGTCATCGTCATCACACATTTTTAGGGAGCTGTGATGTAACAGGACGCAGTATTGTGCGCAATGTTACCCTTGTCTGCCCTCTCGGGGTTAGCACCTGAACGTCAATTTGTTGCAGGTAACGATTTTCCCACCGAACGTCAGCAGCCATTCAATACGCTAAATCATATACGAACGTTCGTGCAAATACCAATAAAATAGCTTTCCTGACAACGTGATGGCATCCCCGCTTTCCAAGATCCATTCGCGAGATACCTTGGATGGCAGTAATGGTTAGTGTTCGGCGCAGGTGTTGGTCATCAAAGACGGAGTGCGCTGCGGGCCATATGACAATGATAACTCTTCGATTCTCCAGAAATAATAGCCCCCTAAAAAGTCTTTTATTATAATCAGAATGTTAGCGCAATGGCAGTGGCTTTAGTGACTGGTTTCCGATACCATTGGGATGCGTCCAGGGGATGACGATTCTGGAGAACATGCGGATGAATGGGCAGGAAGGTACGTTGGCTGTTGATACTGATGTCTTGGTTATTGGTGGTGGTCCCGCTGGGTCTACGGTGGCGGCTTTGCTAGCGAAGAAGGGTTGGCGGGTGACGCTGTTTGAGAAGGACCGACACCCGCGTTTTCACATTGGGGAGTCATTGCTGCCGCAAAATCTGCCGCTTCTCGATCAGTTGGGGGTGCGAGAGCAGGTAGAAACCTCTTCTATGACCAAGTATGGAATCGAATTTGTTTCCCCTTTTCACGGCAAAAAAGTGCAATATGAATTCGCCAAGGCTTGGGGGCGACGCTTGCCCTATGCCTTTCAGGTCCAGAGATCGTCTTTTGACCACATCCTGCTGCAAAATGCCGCCCAAAGCGGGGCACAGGTCTATGAAGACTGCGAGGTGAAGTCTGTTGAGCTTAATTCTGGTGCATCTCCGGCAGTGGTCTCGGAAGATGCCGATGGCCATCAGCGCCACTGGACCGCGAAATTCATCGTCGATGCCACGGGGCGTGATACGCTGCTTGCCGCAAAACTTGGTGCCAAAGAACAAAATCAGCGCAACAAGAGTGCGGCGATATTCGCGCACTTTACCGGGGCACGACGCTTGCTTGGCAAAGCAGAGGGGCACATTACCATCGTGTGGTTTGATGAGGGATGGTTCTGGTTCATTCCGTTGGCTGGGGACACTACTAGTGTTGGTGCCGTTTGTTCCCCGGAATTTTTAAAGACTCGGAAGACGGACCTAACGAGCTTTTTCTATAGCATTATCGACATGTCGCCAGAGATCGCCGAGCGTTTGCAAGATGCGACGATGGTCGGCAAGGTGACCGCTACCGGGAATTACTCCTACAAGTCTTCTGTTACCAGTGGCCCTAACTTTCTCATGGTTGGTGATGCCAGTTCTTTCATTGATCCGGTGTTTTCTACGGGCGTCTATTTGGCGATGCGTGGCGGTTTTTCTGCGGCAGAGGCCGTGGACACCTGCCTTCGCTATCCGGAACGCAGCAAGAAGGCACTAAAGCGCTATGATGTATCCATTCGCCACGCGGTTGGGGCGTTTACTTGGTTCATTTATCGTATCCGTCAACCGGCCATGCGCAATCTTTTTATGTCGCCTCGGAATACCTGGCGGATGGAGGAGGCAGTCTTGTCTTTACTGGCGGGAGGTATATCCGAAGGCTGGCAAGTGAGCCTACGCCTCTATCTTTTTCGCGCCATGTACTATGCCACCAAATTTTCCCGTTTCTTGAGAGGTGCTCGCAAGTCGCCCTCTTCTGTTGCGTGAGCCCTTTTGTGGAACGGATGCAGCTGGTCCTGATTCCTAGCTACAACACCGGCCCCAAACTCTATGATACCGTCGTTACTGCTTTGCGGTACTGGCCTGCGATTTGGGTGGTCATTGATGGCAGCAACGACGACAGTGATAAGACCCTCCTGGCTCTGGACGCGAATGGTTTGCGCGTCATTCGGCGTCCTGAAAATGGTGGCAAAGGGGCCGCGATATTGGATGGTCTGCGTCTGGCACAACAATATGGTTTTCATGATGTTTTGATCATGGATGCGGATGGGCAACACCCGGTTACAGAAATCCCGTCGTTCATGGCTGATGCGGAGCAGCATCCGGGCACTATGATTCTTGGTATTCCGCATTTTGATGGTTCGGCCCCAAAAATACGGGTTTGGGGACGGAAAATATCGAATTTATTGGCGCGCTGGGAAACGGGGTTGCCAATTGGCGATGTCCTGTTCGGTTTTCGAGTAGTTCCCGTGCAGGAACTGCTCGCCGTAATGGAGGCGAGTCCTTATATGCGCGGTTATGATTTTGATACGGAATCCTTAGTGCACTTGTGCTGGCGTGGTGTTCCCCTGCGCCATCGGATAGTGGCGGTCTACTATTTCAGCGCGGAGGAAGGGGGAATATCTCACTTTCACTACCTGCGCGATAATTTACGCCTCGCAGCTATGCACTTGCGTTTATTGGTAACGAAATCTTTGCAGTGAAAAGGTTGGTGTTTCGTTACGCCATAGCGCCATTTACCTGGATAAGTTGACCGGAAACATAGCTTGCCTGCTCCGAGGCCAGAAAAGCGACCACATCTGCTACCTCCTGCGGTGTTCCGGCCCGTTTCATGGGTACCAGACGCTGCAGCACTTCTTGGGAAAATAGTTTGTTGGTTGCTGTTGTGGCAATGACCCCCGGCGCTACCGTATTCACCGTGATGCCGCGACTGGCAACTTCTAGCGCCAAGCTCCGTGTCGCTCCCTGCAAGCCCGCTTTTGCTGCGGCATAATTGGTTTGTCCTCGATTCCCCATAACCCCTGTAACAGAAGATATATTGATGATTCTTCCCCAGCGTGTACGAATCATGGGTAGGAGCAGTGGCTGGGTGGTGTGGAAAAAACCATGCAGGGAGACATCTATCACCTGCCTCCATTGTTCCGCTCGCATGCCTGCCAGTGGTGCATCATCATGAATGCCTGCATTGTTCACTAAGATCTGTATGGGGGCTGTCTGCAAAAGCTTGTTGAGCGCCATCTGTGTTGATTCTGCATTAGTGATATCAAAGGATATCGTTTCCGCAGAGCCACCGGCGTCCTGAATCCCGTCGACCACGGCTTGTGCCCGCTCCGGATGGGAATGAGCGTGAACATAGACATGATTTCCTGCCAGTGCGAGGGTGTTGGCAATGGCCGCGCCAATGCTACCGCTGCCGCCAGTTACCAAAGCATGTCTCAAGGGAGATCTCCAAATATTACTACCGCCAAGCCACGGAGCCAGGATCTTGTGGCGGTGCTAACGATAAAGGAATAGCGAGCACTGGCCTCGCTACCTTCGTGACGACGTATTTCAATCTGCAAAGGTCTGATATCGTCCGTCAGAACGGATGTAACAATATGGACGTCACGTAAGCTGACCAAATAGCCCGGTACCGGGCCGTCGCCTGTGAGGGCAGTAAGGGCGCCATGCAGTGCCATTGCTTGCGCTGCGATTTCTATCAGGCTTGCAGTACCAAGGGTGGCGTCGCCCCGACGTAGCGGGTTATCCGCTTGTTGGTAGCGTCGCGAAACAGCAGACAATGTATCGGGGCCCCAATCCTGCACCTCATCCAAAAGACACATGCGCCCGGCGTGAGGAATGAGTTGTAAAATTCGGTCTCGCGTTACCCTGTTCATCGTCTATTCTTCTGTGGTCGCATCGCTAAAGGAAATCACCACAGGCAAAGAGTATCCAGGCAAATACTCCAGAACTACCGTTTCTGATTTCCCTTCTGCCAAGGCGCAAAGTAGCGGTAGGCATCTCGCCGCTGGTGTATGCCGCCGCAGCGTCTCCAAGGTCGGATTGCTGATGATCGTCGGGTTTTCAGCAACGCCAGCCGCGATATGGAGGCAGGCCATGCTCGCTGGTGATGGCGCAGGCGCCAAGACGAAGGCTACACCGAAAAAGGGCGAACCGATGGGACGAATATCACCCAAGGGTGCGGGATAGGGCATATCATAGGCAATGAGCAGGGCTGCGCCACCGGTCTGAACTTGCGCAGCCGCTTCGAGCAACCCGGCTGCAAAGCTGCCATCATGTGCACATAGACTGGTCGTAGCCGCGCGCGATCCTGTAGCAATACTCCAGTAGCCGGCGCACACATTGTGCACGGAGTTGTGAAAGTGAGTTGGGGAGAGCGCCGGTTGGGGGCTGGCAAGGGCGCACATGATTTTATGGATGGTATTCCCCTCGGCGCCGGAAGAGGCAAAAACGGTGGGTAGCTGGACGGCTTCTTGGCGACTGGCAACGAGCGCCTCCAAGCCAACAGCGAGCGCCACCCGTACGATCTCCGGTGCTCGACGGCGCTCATTACTGGGCAGGAGGGCCGCTACTGGCAATGGAGTGGGAGAGGGTTGATAGGGGAGCACTCCCGCTAGCACGTTACGGCTACCCTCCCAGCTACCAAGACCAGGGGCTAGTAGGCCAACGCCTTCTAGAAAGAGTCTCACTTCCCCACCGTACCGAGTATGACGCTACAATTGACGCCACCGAATCCGAAGGTGTTGCAGAGAACGTGCCGCACGGGCGCGTGTTTGCCAACACATTGATAATTGATAAGACATCCAGGGTCGACGGTGCGCGTGTGCGGGCTGCCAGGAATGAATTGCGCCTGCAGCGCGAGCGCCCCGAAAATTGCACCCAAAACACCTGATGCACCCAGGGTGTGACCGGTAAACCCTTTGCTGGAACTACAGGGTACGGTGCTGCCAAACAAACCAGATACCGCCTTGTCCTCCGCCGCATCGCCGATGACCGTTGCCGTTCCATGAAGGTTAATGTAATCAATTTCCTCGGCCTCTAACCCTGCAGCTAGCAGTGCGTTCTGCATGGCTGCACGTGCTCCTTCGCCCTGAGGGTGCGGTGATGACATGTGATAGGCGTCAGAGCTTTCACCCACACCGAGTAGTTGAATGCTGTGTTCATGATGTCCGTCATGTAATCGTTCGAGCAGGACAAAGCCTGCGCCCTCGCCGATGGAAATTCCATTCCGCTCAGCATCGAAAGGACGACAGGGGCCTTCGGCAATGACTCCCAGGGCATGGAAGCCGAACATAGTGGTGCCACAAAGGGTATCTACCCCACCGACCAAGGCGGCATCACAGATCCCGGCGTCGATCATGCGCGCGGCACTGGCAAATGTTTTGGAAGTCGCCGCACAGGCAGTAGAAATGACATAAGATGGACCCTGCAATTTAAGAACTTCGCGCACGAAGCGACCCAGCGCATAGGTATTGTGTGTATTCGGGTAATGCAAGGTTGTGGGTAGAAAGCCAGTGTTGGGATCTCGCTGGCGATACGCCTGCTCGGTTTCCAGAATTCCTGATGTGCTGGTTCCCAAAAACAAACCAATACGCGAGGGTGTGTAACGCGTTTTGGCAGCTTCGATTGCATCCAATAGTCCGTCCTGTAATAGCGCCTGCATGGCGAGGCGATGATTACGGCAATCGTATTCTGACCACTGAGCAGGTAGAACTGTGTCTGCCAGCCTATCCACCTCCCCCGTATACGCCGCGATGGGCAGCGAAGCGAATTTGCTTGGCGCGAGCCCGCTGTGCCCTGCTTGCAGGTTGCTGAGGGTTTCCTGCTGACCGTTACCGATGGCGGAAACAACGGAGAATGCTGAAAAAACGAGCTTTTTCATGCGGTTTCCTGAAAATTTTGCAGAATGTGCGAAATCGCTTTTTTGCTTTGCGCAATATGTGCTACATAGTGATCCCAGAATATTTCATCGAGATGTTTGTTGGTATCTGGTATCTGTTCGTAAAGAGATAGAAAATGGCGCAAATTCTCTCGTAATTGAAAATATCGAGAGCTTTTTAAAATTCTTCTGAAATTTCTAGGATATTTTCCCCAAAATGGGTTATCATAAAAAATAAGTTTTAGATTGCGTGAGACGTCATAAATATCGTTGTTTATTATTACGGGTTCTATGCGTGTTAAAGCGCCTGGACCAGTTGGCAGTGTGCCCCAACGCAGCAAGGTATCCCGCGTGAACAAGTCGGAAAAAAGTGCCGCAGGATCAATAATTGGCAAATCGTTGCTGCTCACGATCAAGTCCACCAAGGTATTTTTTGGCACCGGAAATTTGAACGCTGCACGCACTGCCCATTGTCCTGTGGGCCAAGCCGGTAAAACTCCAGCTTGGGCCAATGTGTTACGATTTACATGCACGCAATTGTTATTGAATAAGCTCCACGTATATTCTTCACCACCTTCGCGATAACGATGATTAAGGCTATTCAGATATTCTACTATCGCGTGCATACGGGCTGCGTTTAAAGGAACGCGTGCACAATAAGCATCGCGCCCCAGTCTGATTCCATAGTCAGTGGCTATGGATAGCTCGTACTTAAACTCCCGCTCTGACATTCCTTTTGGTTTGTCTTTAAAAAATTTTGGCTGAAATTCTATGGCATCATACAGGCCTAAGTTTTGTGCCTGTTCCTGCGTGCGCAGGTAACCGTCGCGGGTCAAAGGTTCGCCTTCAGCCAGTGCCCCACGCATGAAAAAATCGCGACCCTCGACGGCAATCCAGTTGGCATTACGATAATGTTCATTGACGCTAATGCCCGCGCCAGATTGAGCGGGAAACTCATGCGCTGCACAAACACGAAGCACGGGATAGCTTCCTGCAGAGCGATCTACTCGGACACCGTTGAGGTATAAGACGGAGTGTCCGCCACCAATGCCGCTATTCAGTTCAATACCGCAACCAGGCTTTTTGCGAAACTCCGAGAGAGCAGAGAACTCCGCATAATAAGGAAAAAAATCCGCGTAATTCTCCTGATCTGGATGCCGGTCGGAGAGGTGAGTAGGCTTTGTCTTGGAGTCTATCTTACGCATCATCCGCAGTTTTCAGAAAGGGCGAACGGGACAACAGATCATACCAAAGCGTTTTCCAGGTGGGCCAGTCATGGTCACCATTCTGCACACTGACATCCTCTGCGGGTAAACATCCAGCCAATAGCTTTTGGCCAGAAGAAAATCGGTCTTGACGTGCGTACCCCAGATACAGCTTGAGATTGGCGCCTTTCTCTTTCGCCAGGTAACTTGCTATCCATTCCAGTACAGATTGCTCGGCAGTTGTCATAGTTACATCGCGTAGTGCGAAATCAAATCCTCCGGCATTCGCTAATGCAGCCATAGTCCCCCGTGTCCCCAGAAACGGCGCTAATAAAAACAGTCCTTCGATATAGGTAGAGTAGACACTTGCATATAGCAACGCTCCCATGCCGCCCAAAGATATTCCCAATAGCCAAATGCGTTGATAGCCTTGTGTTAGAGCGGGCAAGATGGCTTGTTCATGGAGTACATCGGCTACTCTATTCTCCTCCAAATATAAGCCTATATCCAATTCCAATACCACTATATCTACTGCGGCGGCCTGACATTGCAGCGCCGAAATCATCTCGTGGGCAGCGAACTCGTTGGCCCGCATTCCGGCACCAGGCAGCATGATCAACAGAATGCGATGCGCATCTGACTGCGGCGATGGATACTCCAAGCGCCCGGCAATAGGGGCTTTCATGCCTGCACCGACGCCCTTGGCAAGCTCATGACGGCACCACCAATCAGACTCAGAAATGTGCCAAGGGCAACCGTCATGCCAATATCGTGGAGTACGGGAATGTCGGAGAAGCCCATGAGGCCATAAGCGCCGACGGTGCATAAATTGGCCAAGACAATGGCTGGGATGGCGCGCTCCCAGAGCGGATCGCCTGGCACGGCACGCTCAAAAAATAAACAGTAGTTCGATCCAGTAGCGACCGTGAGAACAAAGCCCATCACAATGAAAATATTTAATGGAGCGTCATCAAATGTCATCACCGCAGCCGTCAAGACCACGGCCATTGCGAGTGGCACCGCGACTTTGATGGTGCGCCGTATAGAGCGCAGGCCTATCCACAATAGTATTAGAATCGCCGTGCTACCGACGACGGCGAGCATTACTGCCTCGTGCTGGAACGTCGCTAGGAGCACATTACTTTGCTGCTGGAGATCGACCAAATCAATCTTGTGGGCAGACAGGGTTTGTTTGACGAGTGCAGGGGTCGATACCCCCATGAGGGGCGCGATAACCACCCAATGCGATTCATAGCGTAGCAACATCGAGTCAAAACGCAGCGCTAGGGCCGGGGGTAAATCGGCCGGCGTCAAGAGCGGTGCAGCACGAGCCGCCGCCACGTCCTTGAGAAAAGGAGCAAACACCCCGGAGCGAAACGGTAGACCGACCAGTGCCTGATGCAAACGAGACTGGAGCACGGTAGTTGTTGGTAACGCAGACTGGCGCGCCTTTTGCGTCGCATTGCTCGGGAGTACATTGCTCGGCAGATCGAAAGCAGATATTTGGCCTCGGGTCTTTAATCTTTTCATGAGAGACCCTAGGTGTTCACTTTCCTGTAACGCCTGTTGTGCACTATCTGTCGAAAAGACCGCAAAATACTGTTCATTCGGTATCCCTAATTCTTTACTCAGCTTTACATTTAGGGCTTGGGCGGTCGGTGGAATAGGACTCAGATTCATCAGATTTTTGTCCCAGGTGGGGCCCCGGTGCATTAATAGAATCGACACGGCCGCTGCGACAGCGAGTAAAAAGACGACACGAGCCGGTCGGCGATGACGGATCAACCAACCCATGGGTCGGGCAATGTTCCCCGCTCCTACGGCATAAAACTGATGTGGTACCAAGGGCGGGAGCACATAGCGCGTGACCAGCACGGAGGTCACTAGGCCAACAATAGAAAATAACCCCAGTTGTGCGAAACCCGCAAAATTGGAAGCCAACATGGCGGAAAAGCCGACGATAGAGGTGAGCGCCCCAAGGCGTAAGGTCGGCCAAATTCGTTTCAGCGTGTCGTTTGCGTCTTCTCGGCGGCTCGTTTGGGTGAACAGATAGGTGGCATAGTCTAGCGCCTCACCAATCAGGGTAATGCCAAATCCCAGGGTGATGCCCAGCACAAAACCAAAGTGAAGGGAGACTACGGCAATGGCAATGATGGCGCCGCTGATGATGGGGAGTAACCCTAGCAAGAGCATGCGTGGTGACCGATATGCATAGAGCAGCAATAAAACCACCCCGAGTATCGCTAGCGTGGATAGCAGAGTGACATCGTGTTCGATGATGTCACGTGTCTGCACACCAAAGACCCCGGGGCCCGTCAGGCCGATCTCCGTGCTTTGCGCCCCAACGGTTTTGCTACGAATTTTGTCGAAGTTGGTCTGAATGAAGTGAATATCCCGCTGTTGTGCATCCAAATCAAAGCCAGATGCATTGGTATGTACCAACAGTATTGCCGCATCACCATTTGCGGATGTCCAAACGCCGTGTTGCACTGCTGGACCGGTTCCAGGCACACGCAGATTCGTCATGACTCCCATCACTGCATTCGTAGGATCAGCAGGGAGGCTCTGCGACAGTACCGGACCTAAGTTGGTCGCCAACAATCCCACATCATGTTGCAAGGCACTATGCAACGCCGCTACGGTAAATTGCGACGGGGTCACATTTGGACTCAGAAGGTATCGATTCTTCCATACAAATTGTTGTAGAGGCGCGGTCGATTGGGTATCCCCGTTCATTACATCGACAAAATGATGATTTTTGCGCAGGGTTTGCGCCAAATCCTGACTGAGGGTTGCCAACACAGGCGTCGGCGCCCCGTGGATAGACAATAACAAAAGATGTGAGGCCGCTCCGCCATTGACCTGCCGCTCCAGCACTCGCTGTGCCAGTGGCGCTGAGTGGGGCAGAAAATTACTCATCTTGGTGCGGTAGTCGCTGCTAGCGTCTACGACGAGGCCAATGAGCAGCAGGAGCACCCAGAGAAGCAGTGTCCAGCGGTTAGTGCGCAAGTGTGATCGTCTCCGAAATCTGCATATCCGTTACGCTGCCATCGGGGCTCACGGTTTTCATTTGTGTCATGTGCCGCCCGTTGCCGTAAATAGTCATGCTTTGCACCAGCTTTTTGACACTTTCAGAACGGGGTACGAGTTTGAGCTCCCAGGCGCTGCGCGGCCCATCGAACTTCGCGATGTATAGTTGCTTGAGTGTGCCAGCATTACCCGAGAGAACCGCCTGAACCCCGCCTACCAGGCCATTGATTTGTGGGGCGTCAGAAACATTGAATACCCGCGTCTGATCATGGGGACCACCGCTAACGGTAATCTGTTGATGATCGAGGATAAAGGTTTCGTGTATCGGCGCCAGCGTCACTTTGCACAGGTAGGCCGGGGCTTTGTAGCTCAACACACCGCTACTGGCCAGTGGCTTGGATAGTAACGGCGAGGTTTGGGTTTGGGTAAAGCTCGCTGAGACTGATTGTACCTCGGCCATTTGTTGCAAAAGCGTTTGCAGATCCCAAGGCGCGGTTTGTGCCCAAGCTTGCCAGGGAGCGAGCAGTAGGAGCCCCAAGATTCCAAGGCGCTTTTCAACGCCAGAAATCATAAAAGTTGAACCAATTGAACGGCGCATCAAGGCAGTAGAATTCCAGGATACCAACATAACGACGCATGACCTCATCTATCCAGGCCTCCATGTCTGCGGGGCGTTGTTCCATCGCAGGGGCCAATGGCTCAAAGTATACCTCATAACGCCCGCCACCTCGGTACACGCTGACCATCATTACGACGGGGCGTTGCAATAACATTGCCACGCGAAAGGGGCCTTTGGGAAAGGCTGCTTCTTCCCCTAAAAATGGATAACGAACCAAATCGCGGCCATCGACATTACGATCTGCTAACACACCGATGAAATGTCCACGTTGCAAGCGATCCGCCACGGTAATGAGCGAATCTAGGCGCCCCAGGCCGATGACCTCTGCAGCCAGTTGCGGATTGATGGCAGCCAGCACGTCGCGAATTTTCTGGGCGTTTTCCTCGTACATCAGCAAACTGATGGGCAGCTCTGCTCGCTGGCGGCCGACCGCCCGCGCAACCTCAAAACTGCCAAAATGTGCACCAAACAACATGCAACCCCTGCCGGTAGCCTCAATCTCTTGCGCCAGCTGTTCATTATGCACGGTGATTGTAAACCAGCGTTTCTGTTCATTTAAAAGGAAAACGCGGTCTAATAGACAGGCGGCAAAGGTGAGAAAGTGTCGAAAAACTTCTCCATTTCGTGCTGGGCGCCCCCAGATCCGTGTCAAATAGGAACGCGAAGCCTTTTTGGCGTCGGCAGCGAAGAGCATGAAATACAAACAAATAGGGTATAAGAATAGGCGCATCAGGGGACGGCCCACGCGCAGCGCGACCCAGACATAGGCCTTAATCAGAGGGAGTGCGCCAAGCTCGCGCCGGTTAGCCCATTCCTGGCTTTGCACCTCGTCGCTCATTCGCTTTCCAGGAGGCCGGTCATTACGACGTCCCCAGCGGAATGACAAGAAAAGCGGATTTTTCCGCCATCCAGCGATTGCCAACGCAGTTCTAGCGCCGTGCCGGGGCGCACAATTCGCAAGAATTTCACATTACGAATGAGGCAGGGGCAGCGCAAAGCTAATGCGCTTAGGGCGTGATCAAGCAAGAGAGCGCCGGGGACGATGGGATTGCCCGGAAAATGCCCGGCAACGCTCGGATGGTCAGCATCCACTATGATTTTTCTGCATTCCCAGCTATTCATGAAGATCTCCCCAGTAACGCCAGTAAGTCACCGCGGACAAGTTTGCCCGTCGCATTTCTGGGTAGAGTGTCCACCAGCGCCAGTTTGCGCGGGATGAACGCGGGATCCAAGCGTTCGCGCAATCCTTGGCGTACTGCTTCAATAGTCAATGTGGGGGCCACTACCACGGCCATGAGCCGTTGCACCATCCCGATCGGGACCTCATCGATCAGGAAGACCCCATCTTCCACTCCCGGGATGCTCAGCAGTTGCGTATTTAAATATGGCAGGGAGCTACGTTTTCCTGCGACATTGACCATGTCTTGTGCCCGCTCGCCCAGACGAAAATGTTGTGGAGCGGTGAAGTCTATGGCGTCCTGCAAGGGGGCAATGCCTTCGACGGCAGGACCTTTCGCCCAGTTCCCGGTGTTGTTTTGGAAGACCGTTATCCCCTCAAAGAGATGCCAATCGGTTTCCTGGGCGGTACGCCGCGCTGCAATTTGGCCGGCCTCTGTGCAACCATAAATTTCCATGAGGGGGGCCAGAAAACACCTTTCTGCGGCGATCGCCAGAGACGTTGGCAATGCCGCAGTTGCCGATAGCAATAAATCTATTGCTGGCATGCCGCCCCGTTCTGCTATCAGGGCGCGTAGATGCACGGGCGTCGTTACCAAAATGCGTGGGCGTGGCGTGCTGAAGAGGACCGCGCGAACGTCGGCCGGATATAGGGGCGAGCCTGCTTCGACGGCCAAACCATGCTGTAATGCCAACAAGATGTTGGACTCCAAGCCATAGCTATGTTGGTGCGGAACGGTGCTAACGATGTTGCCTCCGCGTAAGGAACTGATGGCAAGACGTTCCCCTGCTGCGCGCGCACTATGTACGAGGGTCGACCAGGTCTTGGGAATCGGCTTGGGATCTCCCGTAGACCCGGAAGTGAATTGAATGGATGCGATTTGCTGGCCGGGGATGTGTAGGTCGAGGAGAGGGCCGGAAGCATCTAGATGTGCCGGGTAGGGTAAGTGAGGAATCGGTAAATCGCCCCTATCCGTAATGGCGTACATGTCTGTATAAGCCTGACTTACCGCGCGTAACGTCGCGGGTGCGAGGGACGCTGGCATGACACTAATCTGCCGCCGTGCAAGGGCAGCAGCAAAGCTCACGAGAAAGCGATAGCGGTCACTGCAGGCATTGATGACGTGCGAGTGTTCTGGCAAACATTGCGCCAACGCTGTCACATCGTGCCGGAATTGACTCATGGACCAGGTTTGCGCTCCCCGCCTAGCAATGATGTCGTCATCGGCGTAGTGCGCGAAAAGGTGTACTTTTGCTGCACCGCCCTGCGTCAACATACTGTCGTCATAAAGATTCTGTTGTTGAGGAAGCCGGCGTCTCTTTTTGCACCGGCTCCGCAATCATTGCCAGAATCGCTGCCAAGGAATGGCGTGGTGGGTTCTCCAAACAGCGCTGGCGAACGACGTATTCTATGGTAAACATGGCCAGTACCAAGGGAAGATCTAGGATGTTGGCATAGAAAGACCAGACGACCAACGGCGCAAAACAAAGTAGCGAGATGGACACAATAATTTGCGCAGCAAAGAACAGCGTCCAGGCTACGGTTACCTTACGTGTGTACTGGATTAACGCCAAATCCAAATCCCCGTGCATGCGCCGTACCATGCCCGTAATGAGCGGTTCGTGTCCTTTGCGTAACGTAAGTCCAAACGTGATCAGTAGACCCATGTAAATTGTCCATTGCATGATCGCCGTTGCGGACACCAGGGCAAATTTTGCGAGCACCCAGGGACTCCAGCGCAAGGCTAAAGGTATGGAGGCGGTTGCAACAATAGCGAATTGTATGCCAACGGGAACAAGGATAATCGCGAGCAAGGCCAAGACCTGTCGGCGCCCGGATGACGCCGTCCCCATTTAGGCGCCCCGATGCTCTTGAATGAATTGGTTTAAATTGCGTAGAGAACTAAAAATCTGCACATTGTTCTCATTGTCTGCTTGCAATTTTACGCCGTAGCGCTGCGACACTACTAATGCGATTTCCAACATGTCGATGGAGTCCAACCCTAATCCTTCTCCATAGAGCGGGGCCTCGGGATCGACTTGATCCGCAGGGGTATCCAGATTCAGGGTTTCAATAATAAGGCTAGCAAGGGCAGATTCCTCGGTAGTCAATAAACTGCTACTCATATCTACCCGCCATTGCACTTGCTGATTTTGCAATCGACTTGCAATAAATCCAAAATCCAGGGCCTCCGATATAAAAAACGCTTCGCACCATGATAACGTCTAGCCGCCAGACGAATCTCCCGTGATTTTCTTGGAGAATGCATTTGCCCCGGCTTTCATGGCATCCCAAGTCATTTCCGCACCATTGGCAATCCCCTGACCAATTTGTGTAGCACCTTTGCTCACATGGTCGGCGCCCCGACTAAATTGTTGAGAAACGCTGCCAGCATTTGCGGAAGGGCTCTCCCTAGTCACCTGCGCGGGTGAAGCATATTGGGCGGCGGGCGCTTGGCCTTCCGTGCCGCGAGCAGGTGCAACGCGCTGGGCGCATGCAGCGCACGCTATAGTCAGCGCTGCCAGTACAACGCTAGTAACAGTGATGCGATAGGAAATCATGGTTCTTAGGGTAGCCGTTTCCATGATCGAACGCTAGACCTGGGCGGGGCCTAGCGGCTGCGCCCGCAGTTCGGGCGTGGCATACTCGTGCGCGTGATCCAGTGACGGGGAAACGAGATGACGACGGACCCAGCGTATGGGGCGCGAGGAAGAAAAAGATATGCCTGAAGCTTTGCAGCTTCTCAGAGCCATGCCCGCGGCCCTGTTTCGCCAGTCTCCGGAGCAACTCGCACGGACTCTCGGTATCGTGCAGTATGGTGTGGGCGAGGCGGATGCAGATCTGCATCAACTCGGCATTCCAGTGGCCAAGATTTCTGCACTACCCCTCAATGCGCCGGATGGTATTTGTGAGATATGGCGATCCTCTCTGCCGATCCACGAAGGCCGGGCGGGGGATGTCCACTGGCGCGATGATGGCACGGTAGCGTTTTTGACCTGGGAGCGAGGAGACACGGGCGAGGCCGCCTTGGAGGATATGACCGATGCGGCCTATCGAGCACTATTCGCTGCTATAAATTCCCAGAATCATCATTTGTTGCGAGTCTGGAATTATATCGGCGAAATTAATGATGATTCCGCAGGACTGGAGCGCTACCGGCAATTCAACATTGGTCGGCAGCAGGCCTTTGTCGGAAGTGGGCGGTCGGTAGCGGGTGAGAGCGTGCCAGCGGCTAGTGCCCTGGGAGCAAATGGCTCTACTCTCGAATTGTTTGCCTTAAGTTCGCGACATGCAGCGATTACTATCGAGAACCCGCGTCAGATCAGTGCCTACCGCTATCCCGCAGACTATGGGCCGCGCGCACCCACTTTTTCTCGCGCGAGTTTAGTGGATATCTTCGGTGCAACGCTGTTTATATCGGGAACCGCAAGCATCGTTGGCCATCAGACCGTGCATCAGGGGGATTGTCGCGCGCAGACGCGCGAGACCCTTCACAATATTCAGATACTATTAGACGAGACGCGTCTCCGGCATGGGGCTGTGTGGACATTGCAAGACCTGGAATTCAAGGTGTACTTGCGGTTCAGCTCGGACTTACCTACGGTGCTAGAGGAAATGGAACGCGTCATTGCTGGGCCAGCCAAGGCTCTCTTTCTGCAGGCGGATATTTGCCGAAGGGACCTCTTGGTAGAAATTGAGGCGGTCGGGTTGGCGTCGGCTAGCTAGGCAGTGCCAGCCCCAATCTGCCACGGGCGCGCTATCCATTCCCCATGCACACGAAACATCCGGTGCTATTGGCGGTGATAGGCGACCACCCGCTCCACCTCATTTTTCGCACCGAGGATCACCGGCACGCGCTGATGTAGCCCGGTGGGTTTGATATCCAGAATTCGTTCCCGCCCGGTACTGGCTGCGCCACCGGCCTGTTCAATCAAAAAGCCCATGGGGTTGGCCTCATAGAGCAGGCGCAGCTTGCCTGGTTTCTTCGGGTCACGGGTGTCGAAGGGGTAGAGAAAGACGCCGCCACGGCAGAGGATGCGATGTACGTCGGCAACCATGGAACCGACCCAGCGCATATTGAAATCGCGCTCGCGCGGACCTTCCTTGCCAGCGTTCAATTCGTCGATGTAGCGCCGCACCGGTGCTTCCCAATGCCGATGATTGCTCATGTTGATGGCATATTCGCTGGTATTTTCAGGAATCTGCATCTGCGGGTGAGTAAGCACATACTCTCCCACCTCTGGCAGCAGGGTGAAGCCATTGACGCCATAGCCGGTGCTATAGACCAGCATGTTGCTGGAGCCGTAGAGGGCATAGCCGGCACACACCTGTTCTGCACCGGGCTGCAAAAAATCTTCCAGTTGGGCATTCTCACCCGCTACCGGTGCCTTGAGGATGCTGAAGATGGTGCCGACGCTGATCCCCACATCGATATTGCTGGAGCCGTCCAACGGATCGAAGAGCAAGAGATACTTGCCGCGCGGGATGCCCGCGGGAATGTTGTAGGGGCCATCCTCTTCTTCAGAAACCATGCCCGCCAGATGCCCGGTCCAGTCCATGGATTTGAGGATGGCGTCGTTAGCAATGACGTCGAGTTTTTTCTGCACCTCTCCCTGTACGTTGCCGGTTTCCGCGCTGCCGAGGGCACCTACCAAGGCGCCGCGATACACCTGCGAGCCAATGAACTTACAGGCGACCATCAGGTCGTTGAGCAGGGCGGCGAAGTCGCCGGAGGCCTCTGGGTAGAGGCGAGTTTCTTCGATGATGAATTGACTGAGGGTGGTACCAATCTGCATGGCTGGTGATCCTTTTGGCCGGTTCAACAGGCGCTGAGCGCCAGACGAAATTCGATGCTGGATTCTAGCGCGCGGCTTGGTCCGGGGTCTATCCACTCGAGAAACTGGATGTGCAAGCGATGAATGCCGCCACTAATTTTGGGATAGAGGTGTGCGTCTTGCGTTTCAACCTGCAATAAAGATAAGGAGTGCCGGGGGTTGAGCGGGGTACCAAAGCGTCCATGTTCGGCGGTCTGCGTACTCCAATCGAGGGATTCCCGCAAAAAACGGAGAATGAGTGCGGCGCTGCTTTCCAGCAGGGTAAAATCAGCCCGCCAGTGCTGAAATTGGGCGACACGAAAGGCTGGCTCTTGTTGCTCCCAAAAGGCCAGCAATGGCAGATCAGCACCGGTCAGCCCGCCAGCAACGGATTGGCGCCCGCGCGCCAGCTGCAGTAGCTCTTGGTGCCGTAAGGGTTCGGCAAAGCCCTGGTGGCTGTCGCGTAAGGCCTGTTGCTGCTCACGTAGGCGATTTTCCCAACGGCCAAGAGCCGAGTGATTTACCAGTTCCGATTCTTTCCATGCATGCAGCGTTTGGATGAGGCGGTCCAACTCCAGGAGCAAATCAATGCGTAACTCTGGGCGTTGGCAAAAATCAAAAAGTTCCAGAAAAGTACGCAGAACGGCACGCAAGGCCTCTGGCTCGGAAAAATTTCGATCCAGACAATGAAATATACCTTCGAGGCGCAGCAGGGATCTCGTCCTCTCTTGCAACGCAGATTCGTATAGGGCCATCGCTACATTCTTTCCAATTCCTACCCGAGAGTGCCACAAGCCTTGGTAGGAAGCAAAAACCTAACCTTATGAGCACAGGGTTTGCCACCAGTAGAGAAGGCGGCGCTGCAAGTCGGCAGGTTTTTGCCTATTGGCGATGATCCATGTGGCGATACTCCGGCGCTCTTCTGGATGTATCTGTTGCTCGATAGCGGCCTTTGCCGTTTTCCGGTCCCAGCCGCGTTGGGCCAAGCGCTCGACTTGTAGCCAATTGGGACAATCAATCAATAATACACCGTCAAGCAATTTTTGATACCGGCTTTCAACGAGCAAAGGCAATACCCAAAGAATGATCGCTGTGGGTTCTTGTGCGGCAATCACATCGCTTTCCATCAGAAAGCACTGGCGAATTTGCGGATGGAGCAGTTCTTCCAGCCAGCGTTTGGCGCTGGGGTCGGAGAAAATTTGCTGGCGTAGTCGAGCGCGATCCAAGCTACCGTCTGCCTGCAAAATCGCGGAACCAAAATGCTGAGCGATTCGTTCCAGATTGGCATGGCCGGGTCGTACCAGGTCCCGGGCGAAGAGATCAGCATCAAGGATCTTCGCGCCTTGCGCTGCGAGAACATCCGCAGCAAGACTCTTGCCGCAGGCAATGCCGCCGGTCAGCCCGATGCGTAGACTCATTACGGGGCGGCCAAATGCAGGAATTGCTCGATCACCACTTGTGGCCAGAGGAGCATGGTCGCTGCACCCAAGGCCAAGTAGGGACCAAAGGGAATGGCGTAGTCGCGGCCTTTACCACTGGCGAGAAAGACAATGGCTACCAGCCCACCGCTCAATGCCGCGAGAAACAGGGCAAGAAACATGTCTTGCCAACCGAGCCAGGCGCCGATCATGCCGAGCAGCTTGAAATCGCCGTGCCCCATGCCCTCACGCCCGCTAAGGCGCAAATAGATTTCTGCCAAGCCGCGCAGCAGGCCGTAGCCAAGCACCAATCCCAGGAGGGCATCAAGCGGGCGAGTCAGCGCAAAGTCTTGTGTGAGAAAGGCGCTGGCGTTGATTAGCAAGCCGAGAACCATACCGGACTTAGTAATACGGTCGGGGAGGAGATAGGTCTCGAGGTCGATGAGAGTGAGGGCAAGCAGGGCCCAGAGCAGAATCAGCGCAGGCAGGAGTTGTCCATGCCAACCAATGACCCAGGCGGCCAGTATGGCCAATAAAGCAGCAACGATCTCCACTAGGGGATAGCGTCCGGAAATGGCCCCTTGGCAGTAGCGACATCGTCCCCGCAGGCTGAGCCAGCTCAGCACGGGAATGTTATCCCAGGGACGTAACTCGTGCCCACACAGTGGACAATGCGACCCAGGGAAGACGATGGATTCGTGTCGCGGTAGGCGATGAATCACAACGTTTAAAAAACTGCCGACCAAGAGGCCGATGACTGCCAGGAGCGTCCATGCCAGGGGCTCAAGTGTCGTTGGCATAAACGGTCCCTTTTTTGCCGAGTTGCATACGCATGGACAATGAGCGTTGGCTGATGCCTAAATTCTGCGCACAGGCCTCCGCATGGTTCTGCGCGGCAGTGAGTTGACTGAGGAGGAAACGTTGTTCTGCGTCCCGGAGCCGTTGCGCCAGAGGCGAAAGACCCACTGCCGTAGCGGGTGCTGCTTGCGCATCCGGGAATTCCTCCGGCCGGAGGTCATGGAGCATGATCTCCGGTCCGATATGCAGGGCGAAGGCGCGTTCGAGAAGGTTTTCCAATTCGCGCACGTTGCCAGGAAAGGGTTGCTGCGTTAGCCAGTTGAGGGCGGTTGGCTGCAATTTTGGTGTTGCTTTGCCCTGGCGTTGGGCGATTTTGTGCAACAGCGCTCCGGCCAATAGGGGGACGTCGCCACTCCGTTGGCGTAGGGGTGGAATTTGTAGAGGGACGACATGAATGCGGTAGTAAAGATCGGCGCGAAATTCGCCAGCGCTGATCAGCTCTTGTAGATTACGATGGGTGGCGGTGATCAAGCGGATGTCGATGGGAATCTCGGCGCTGGCGCCGATCGGGCGGATGCGCCGTTCCTGCAGGGCGCGTAGGAGTTTTACCTGCATCGCCATGGGGACGTCACCAATCTCGTCGAGAAACAAGGTGCCACCATCGGCAGCGAGGAACAGGCCTTGACGCTTCTGACTGGCACCAGTAAACGCCCCTTTCTCGCTGCCAAAGAGTTCGCTTTCCAACAAGCCCTCGGGGATGGCAGCACAATTCACGGCTACAAAGGGCTTGTCGCGGCGCGGTCCGGCGTCGTGTATGGCGCGTGCGCTGAGCTCCTTGCCGGTGCCAGATTCACCGGACAAGAACACCGGAGCGTTACTGCGTGCCAGAAGATGAATCTGCTGGCGTAAGTCGCGCATTCCAGGGCTGTTACCGACCAAACGCTCGATGCCATGGCCTACGCCCTCAGATTCGAGTGTAGCAAGGGCTTTTGCTTGCTCTACCAACCGGCGCAGGCGCGGAAGTTCAATCGGCTTGGTCATGAAATCAAAGGCACCGGCCTGCATGGCCTCGACCGCCCCCTCAGTTGAGGAATAGGCGGTAATGACTGCGACGGGTAGTTGCGGGACGTGGCGATGAATATGACGCACGAGCTCCAGGCCGCTGCCGTCGGGTAGACGTAAATCCGTTAGACAGAGATGGAAGGAATGGTTGTTCAAGGCACCTTGCGCCTCACGCAAGCTGTGCGTGCAAAGCACATGGAAGCCCATCTCAGAGAGGGTGATGTCGAGCAACTCCGTGATGGTTTGCTCATCATCCAATACCAAGGCCCACGCGCCGGTTTTTTCGTTCATAATGGCGTACCCAGATGCCATTCAGAAAGCTTGAAAATAAACTCCGCCCCGCCGCCGCGATGATTCCGTATTTCGATATCTGCTTGATTGGCGCGTAGCAGTTCGCGTACGAGAGGTAAGCCAAGACCCGTGCCCAGGGATTCCGTAGTAAAAAAGGGTTCAAAAATACGTTCCATATTTTCTTGTGGGATACCCGGACCATGGTCTCGCACGCGTATTTCCAGCTCCCCCCTATCGGCCAAAAATCGCACAGCAATATCCACTTGTAGAGTACCATCCTCAGCACGTCCATAACGTGCTGCATTCAATAGCAAGTTTGCGAAAACCTGCTGTAGTTGCTCGGGATCACAGCTTGCAAGTGGGAGACTATTGGGAGCGTCAAGCGCTATTTGTAGGTCTTTTAATCCAGGGTCTTCACGGAGTTGATTTAAGACCACAGGTAACCAAGCGGCCAGAGAAATTGGTTCCGGATGGGCCGCTCGGGGGCGAGCCATTTCCAGAACGGAATCGACAATGCGATTCAGTCGCTGCGACTCGCGATCAATGATGTTCAGTAGACGTTTTTCACTATCATTTAGCGTACGCTCACCCAACAGTTGTGCCGCATGGCGAATGGCGCTCAGTGGATTGCGAATCTCGTGCGCGATGTTCGCGGCGAGGCGCCCGAGTGCAGCCATCTGCACCTCGCGCTGCCGTTCCCGTAGTATCGTGGCGTCGCGTAAGGTTATAAGATTGTATGGCGTATTAGGAAGAGCCACGCTTTGCACCCAAAAACTTCGCTTTTTTCCGATCCCATCCGGTGCCGAAAGTTGCAGTTCTTTCTCGCTCCTTGAGCCTTGGGTATAAAGAAAGTCCGCGAGTTCTGGGCGCAAAAGATCAAGCGCTTCTGGCAATCCAACATCATTTTGAAAATCTATCATTGCGCGTGCAATGGGGTTGCTGAACAACACGCGGTGTTGACGATCAAGGACTAAAAGGCCGGCATCAGTCTGCTGAATGATTTCGCGATTTAGGGTGTTTAAATCGATAATTTCTTGTTCTCTGGCGGCGCTCCAGATGGCGTTACGCTCTCGACTCCGTACGAGATTGTCAGCGAGAAACGCGACCGTGAGCAAGGCAACAATATAAATCAAGGTGCGACTGGACAACCATTCAATATCTTGCAGACCACTAATCAACAGGATAAGCAGGATGAGAATCCACACGATAGCTAGCGCCGCTCTGCCACGTAGCTGGTAGGCATTGGCAATGAGTAATAGCAATGGCAGTACGGCGAGCGTACCCGATAATCCGCCGGTTAGGGTGAAGAGTGTGAGAACCAGAGCGATGTCGATGATGCTGGTGAAAAGTTTACTCGCGTCCTGCCAGAAGTTCGGCCACAATTGTAAAGTAAATAATATGCCTAGGCTCCAAATCAGAGCGACAGTACTGGTGTCGCGAACGGCAGGAGCGAGACCGGAAGACTCTAGAATCAGAGTGTTGGTCGATAGCGTACTGATCAGGACGAGAACGACGCTGACGAGGAGACGCGAAATTGCAATGCTCCAAGCCTCCATCTGGAGTCGATGAACAGGACCAGTCTGCATTGCTCCGTTAGCGATTGGTGACGCGAAGGACTTCTTCAAGACTGGTTATGCCCTCTTTCACCCGCAGTAGGCCGGATTGGCGCATGTTGAGAATACCTTCCGCCGCTGCCTGTCGGGACAGATCCATCGCCGTACCACCACGAAGAATTACTTCGCGCATGGCATCACTGACGGGCATGACCTGATATAGGCCCATGCGGCCGCGATAACCACCATTACACTGATCGCAGCCGACGGGACCCATGGGATTCCAGCCAGGGAGATCTTCTGCCGTAAAGCCCGCCTCCAGTAGTGCGGCATCCGGAATCTTCTCCGGCTTCTTACAGGCGACGCATAGTTTCCGCACCAAACGTTGTGCCATCACTAGATGCACGCCACCGGCAATATTGTAGGTCGGTATACCCATATTTTCCAGGCGCGTAAGGCTTTGCGGGGCATCGTTAGTGTGCAGAGTCGCCAACACCAAGTGTCCGGTCTGAGCAGCCTTCACCGCAGTCTCTGCGGTTTCCAGATCACGGACCTCGCCGACCATGATGACGTCGGGATCCTGGCGCAGGAAAGAGCGCAGGGCCGAGGCAAAGTTGAGGCCAATGCGTTCGTTGATGTTGACTTGATTGATTCCATAGACCGGAATTTCTACGGGGTCCTCCGCCGTGCTGATGTTTACATCACCAGTGTTGAGGATGTTGAGTGCGGTATACAATGTCGTGGTTTTTCCAGAGCCAGTAGGGCCGGTAACCAAAATCATCCCGTAGGGCCTGTGGATGGCATCGTCAAAGGCTCGCAATTGTTCTGGCAAGAAACCCAAGGCCTCGATGGGCACTTTCGAGCTGGCTGGATCAAGAAGGCGCAGCACGATGGTTTCGCCAAAGTTGGTCGGCAGAAAAGATACCCGAAAATCAATGATTCTCGCAGGTGGAATCCGTACCCGTAGCCGTCCATCCTGGGGCAAGCGCCGCTCAGAAATATCGAGGCGACACAAAATCTTCAGACGCGAGGTAATCCCATCACGCAAAGCAATGGGCGGGTGAAGCATGTCTTGCAGCACGCCGTCAAGGCGGTAACGCACACGAATGTCTCGTTCATACGGCTCAATATGAATATCCGATACCCCTTTTTGAATGGCATCAAGTAAGAGTTGCTGCACAAAACGAACGACGGGTGCGTCTTCACCCCGGGCCTCGCCACCTAGGTCAAATTCCTCTTGATCTTCTTGTTCGTCACCGGTAACGAAAAAGTCTTCGAGTTGATTTTTGAATCCGCCAGCGTATTCCGCAACGGCTTTGCCAAGCTTGTCTGCTTCGACAAGGATGGGGTTGATCTGCAAACCGCCAGCGTTGAAGCGGATATCCTCTGTGGCCTTGACATCGGTTGGATCTGCCATGGCCAAATAGAGTGCATCGCGATGCAGCGAAATCGGGAGAACCTGATGTCGTTCGAGAAGCGCACGATCAATGCGGCGAATGATGGTTTCGTCAAGTTGCACCGCATCCAGATCGAGCATCGGCATTTTATAGCGTTCTGATAGATACTGCACCAGATCCGCTGCCGAAAATGCCTTCTTCCCGACGAGAAATGGGAGCAAAGGTTGCTTTCCACGTGCGGGGTCGTTTAGCAAGGCTCGTAGGGAGTTTTCGTCAACAAGCCCGGCCCCCACAATGCCACGCAATAGGGGCGTTAGTGTCGCAGTTTCGGGGTTGGCAGCCATTTGCGCAACAATTCCTCCACGGCTCCGGCATCCGGCAACTGGCCGGTCCAGATACGAAAACTCTCTGCCCCTTGCTCCACGAGCATGCCCAAGCCGTCTACGCAGCGCAGACCGCTGGCCTGGGCCGCCGCCAGCAAGGGGGTCTGTAAGGGTTTATAGACGATATCACAAACTATGCTCGATTGGGGTAAAGCATCCAGATGGATTTCTGGGTAATTTTCGCCCTGTAGGCCGCGGCTGCTGGTATTCACTAACAGTTGGAGATCGCCGAGGAGCGGCGTGATTGCCGAGCGGGAAAGCACTATTGGGCGGATGGGTAGGGTGGGAAAGTCCGCGGCCAGGGCCTCGGCACGTGCCAGGGTGCGGTTGGCCAAGTAGATGGGCGTAGCGTCTTCGCTGGCGAGGGCGTGGAGCACGGCACGCGCCGCGCCACCAGCACCAATCACGAGGCTTGGGCCATTAACGGCACCGGCGTGCCGGCGCAGGGCGCGGGCAAAGCCAGTCACGTCGGTGTTTTCACCGAAGATGCGCCCATCGTCAAAGAGTAGCGTGTTGACCGCACCGATGGCGCTAGCGCGCGGCGAGAGCTCGTCAACTAATTGCAAAACTGCTTCCTTGTGCGGGATGGTGACATTGATGCCGCGGACTCCCAGCGCCTGCAGGCCGCGAATGGCGTTGGACAATTCTTCTGCGCGCACCGGGAAGGGGGCATAGAGAAAGTCCACGCCCGTTTGCCTGGCAAATTCTTGCTGCATCCACGGCGACAAACTGTGCTGCACCGGGTTGCCGATGATGCCACAAACGATGGCGCCGCCGCTCGGCTTCAGCATATTTGCTCGCGCAGATTGAGAAGCGTAGACCAATTTTTTCCCGGATACAGGCTGCCGAGCACCACACCCTCGCGTTGACCGGTAACGCCCTGCAAGTCGACGCTGCGGCCGAGCAGACATTGTCCTCCCAGCCAGGCAAAGGCCAGGGGCTCCATGGCTGCACTGGGAATCTTGCTGGTCTGTTCGCCAATGTCCACGGCAAGATCTGGCAAAGCCGCCTGCAGACCCGTGAGCAGGGCATGGTTGTGAGCGCCACCGCCAAAGACCAGCATACGCGCCGCTGTGGGTAGCCAGCGCTGTGCGGCCTGGGCGATGCTGGCGGCGGTCAGGGCCGTGAGGCTGGCGAGAAAATCCGCTTCCCCATGCCGCCAGGCAGACCATTGCGTTGCGACCCAGCGGGCGTTGAAGAGCTCTCGTCCGGTGCTTTTCGGTGGGGTGCGGCGAAAGTAGTCCATGGCCAGCCATTCCTGCACGGCGCTTTCTTGTATTTGTCCCTGAGTCGCCCAGTCGCCGTTGGCATCATAGCGCTTGTTTCCCTCACTCAGAAGCTGCACAGCGGCATCAATCAGGACATTACCCGGCCCGGTATCGAAGGCACGCACGGGTTCCCGGCTACCCTGCTCCGGCACCCAGGTCAGATTGGCCATGCCGCCAAGATTCAGTACCAATAGCGGCTCGCATGTAGCGAGCCAAGCGGCATGAAACGGCGGCACCAAAGGCGCTCCCTGCCCACCAGCAACCACGTCAGCACGGCGGAAGTCATGGGCGACGCTGCGCCCGGTGGCCTGGGCAACTGCATAAGCAGAGCCGATCTGCCAGGTATATCCATCCGGTCCATCGGGTTGATGGGCGACAGTTTGGCCATGCAGGGCGACAAGGTCAAAAACTACGCCAGAGGCGAGAATCTGCTGTGCAAATTGGCCGTGCAAACGCCCAATCTCTCGGTCCATTTCCAAGTATGGACGGACCTTGTCACTCTCCTGCAGGCGAAAAAGCCGCTCCTGCAGTTCTGCTGGGTAGGGAAAATGCCAATGACCACGAAATTCTCCCGCGGACGTGGCAGAAAATTGCAGGAGGGCGGCGTCGATGCCGTCGGCACTGGTGCCCGACATCATCCCCAGGATCTGCAAGCGCCCCCTCGCTTTCCGAATCAGTCGTGCGCGTGACCGTGGGGGCCATGCACGTGGCCGTGCTCTAGCTCTTCCGCCGTGGCCGCGCGTACGTCGCGCACGGTGACGTCAAAGTGCAAGTCCATGCCTGCCAGAGGATGATTGAGGTCGACGGTGATGTCGTTGCCTTCCATCTCGATTACGGTGGCAATGCGCACGCCTTCATCCGTGTCCACCTCGAACTGGGCGCCGATTTCGAGTTCCGAAGGATCATCAAAATCCTCTTTGCCCACCACATCTACGAGATCTTCGTCCCATTCGCCGTAGCCATCTTCGGGACTCACGTCTACCTCGACGCGATCGCCAGTTTGGTGACCGTTCAGGGCGCGCTCCAGCCCCGGTACAATGTCGCCGTGGCCATGCAGGTACACCAAAGGCTCGTCACCCTCGGAGCTGTCGAGGATCTCGCCGTCCTCGTCGATCAAGGTATAATCCAGGGTAACAACGCAATCCGTGGCGATCTTCATGGTGCAACTTCCTTTATGGGTGGGTCTTCCGAAGGCAGTGTAGCGGTTGCTGCAGAGTGGTGCAAAAGCCCTTGGGCGGTAGGGAGATGTTCGTCCAGAATCGCGCGAAAATCGGCGACCCACTCGGCATCATCATTGAGGCAGGCGATGTAGTGCATCTGCTTGCCACCGGCATGCAGGAAGGTTTCTTTGCCGCCAATGGCCATCTCTTCCAAGGTCTCCAGGCAGTCGGTTGCAAAACCTGGACAGAGGCAATCAATTCGCTCGATCCCCTTTTCCCCCAATGCTTTCAGAATGACGGAGGTATACGGCTCGAGCCAGCGCGCCGGACCAAAGCGGCTTTGGAAAGTCTGTACCCATTCGTCTTTTTGCAGTCCCAGAGCCGCAACCAGCAGTTCGGTGGTTTTTTCGCACTCACCGCGGTAGGGATCGCCGAGTGCCACATTGCGCGCCGGCAGGCCGTGGAAGCTCAACAGCAGCCGGTCTGGGCGCCCGTTCTGCTGCCAATGTGTCTGCACCGAGCGCGCCAGGGCGGCTATGTAGCGCGGGTGCTTGTGCCAGTCGCGTACGAAGACCAGCTCCGGCAGATTGCGCCAACCGCGTAGCTCGGCGCTAACAGCATCAAAGATCGACGCTGTGGTGGTGGCGGAATACTGCGGATAGAGGGGCACCACCAGGATTTTCTCGCAACCCGCGTCGCGCAAGGCGCGCAGTTCGGCGGCCACCGCCGGCTGTCCATAACGCATCGCGAGCCGTACCTGCACCTTGCCGGGGCGCTCGGCCTCATATTGCCGCTGTAATCCCGACGCCAGATTTTGGCTGTAGACGAGTAGCGGCGAACCCTTATCGAGCCAGATACGGCGATAAGCGCGCGCCGAGCGTGCCGGGCGCGTCAACAGGATGGGGCCATTGAGGATGGGCCACCAGACGAAGCGCGGGATTTCCACTACCCGCGGATCACTGAGAAATTCACGCAGGTAGCGGCGTACCGCGGGCGTCGTGGGTGCCTCGGGGGTACCAAGGTTTACTAACAGAATACCGATCATGCAGGTTCCTCCAAAAGTAGGCAGACCGGGGCGTGATCCGACGGACGTTCGGCGGCACGCGCGCTGCGGTCAATGTAAATCTCCTGGAGGCGTGGTAAGAGGGTCTTGCTGCCCAATAGTAAATCGATACGTAAGCCAATGTCGCGACGAAAACCGGCGGCCCGGTAGTCCCACCAGCTCCAGGCACGGGTGTCTGGATGCTGATGGCGAAAGAGGTCAGTAAGGCCCAGATCCAGAATTCGCGCCAGGGCGGCGCGCTCGGCGGGCGAGCAGAGGATGTCTTCCCCCCAGGCCGCGGGGTCGTAGACGTCCAGATCCGTTGGCGCGATGTTGAAGTCGCCAAGCAGAAGGAGATTAGGTGCGCGCTGCAGTTCCTCGCGGAGCAGGGCTTCGAGTCGGGATAGCCAGCCGAGTTTATAGCGGTATTTGTCGCTATCGACAGCTTGGCCGTTGGGCACATAGACATCGATGATGCGCAGATCGCCGACATTGGCGGCACAGATGCGCGCCTGCCCGTCGCCGCCATTGGGCCAGTCGCACTGCTGGTTGTGTAGGGGCAGGCGGCTGAGGATGGCGACCCCGTTGTAGGTGGGCTGGCCGTGATAGACGCTCTGGTAGCCAATCTCTGCAAACGCAGCAACAGGGAAGCGTTCGTCGGTGAGTTTCGTTTCTTGCAGGCAAAGCACATCGACCTGTTCCGTTTGCAGCCAGTCCCGTACTTGCGGCAGCCGGACCTTGAGAGAGTTGACGTTCCAACTGGCAATTTTCACGCGGACATTCTCACTGGGGGCTGGTTTCGGCTACGCTGGGTCGATCGCGCAAGGACTGATACCAGCGATGCAAATCGGCATAGGGCACGAGAAACTCTGGGGCGCGCAGATCGACATAGCCGATGGCGGCAATCACCGCAATTTGCCCCAGGTCGAGGGGTTTGTCACTGCTCTGCGTCCAGCGCTGGCTCTGTTCCTGCAGGTAGGCCAAGCCACTTTGTACCTTGCTCCGTTGTTTACCAATCAGGGTAAGATCCTGGCAATCTTTGCTATGACGATGTTCCTGCACCCAGGCAATCGTCGCGTCCATGATGCCATCGGCCAAAGCCTCCAGGCGCAGACAGCGGATCTTCTCTTCAGGATCGCCAGGCAAAAGCGCAGGTTCGGGATGAAATAGCTCCAGGTAGTGGAGGATCACGGCAGAATCATACACGGCCTCGCCGTTGTTGCGCACCAGAACCGGGATCTTGCCCAGCGGATTTTTCTCCCTGCCGGCATGTTCCGGATCGCGCAGGTTCACATTCTCGATATCGCATTGGATGTTCTTTTCCAACAAGGCAATGCGTACCTTACGGGCAAACGGACTGGTGGGTGTGCTGTATAGTCGCATGGCAGGGTTCCTCGCTTGAAAATATGGTCCTTATGATGACGAATGCCCGCGCGCAAGCCAAGGGATGCGCCAGCTTCTTCCCTCGCGTGGAAAAATACCGCAGCATCCTCACTATGAACTACCGACATCAATTTCACGCGGGCAACGCCGCCGATTGCATGAAGCACCTGGCCCTGGTGCTTGCCTTGACGCAGTTGCTAGAGAAAGACCGTCCTTTTTATTACGTCGATACCCATGCCGGTGCCGGCCGCTATGCGCTAACGGCGGGTGGCGAAGCGCAGGAAGGGATTCAGCGTCTTTGGCCGCAGCGGCGGGAACTCACCGAACTGCGTCCGTGGCTTGACCTCTTGTTGCCGGAAAACGCCGGAAAAGAGCTGACTACGTATCTCGGCTCGCCGCTCTTGGCAGTGCGCCTGCTGCGCCCCCAGGACCAGATCTTTTTGCTTGAAAAGATGCCGCAAATCGCGCAGGAGTTGCGGCAGGCCCTTGCTGGCCGACCACAGAGCAGTATTCTGCTGGAAGACGGCTATCAGTTTCTTCGGCGTGTGGCACCACCCGCTGCCGGCCGTGGCCTGATCTTGGTCGACCCTGCCTTTGAGGCGGCGGACGAGTGGGAGCGCTTGGCAGAATCCCTGCTCGCCGCCCTCCAGCATTGGCCGCAAGCGAGTTTCCTGGTGTGGTACCCCATCAAGATCCGCGGTAAGATTTCACGCCTGTGCCAGCATTTGCAGGTACATACGGCGCTGCAGAGCGTGGAACTGCTGTGGGAGGCCGACTCCGGGCGTGAGCGCCTGATCGGCTCGGGGCTGCTGCTCATTCGGCCGGTCTGGGGGTTTGTTGAGCCCCTTCTCGCCGCCTTGGGTCGCATGGCACCACAGCTAGCCCCGCGCGGCGAGTGGTCGTTGCAACTGCGTGCTCTGCCCCAGGCCGCCCGCCAACTGCCTACGCCATCCGAGAAATCAGGAAAGAGAAAAAGATGACTTCCTTGCCCACAGTAGAACACATTCAATCTTTGCATTTTTATGGTGGCCCCAAGGCCGAGCACCAGTTGACCCTGGCGCAGCGGCCCGACAATCGCTTGTCCATCCAGGTGCTCTATCAGCTCGCTATACGCCACGGCGTCATCAGCCCCAGTGGCGCGCGCGAGGTTCTTGCTACCTTGCCGACGGAGGAGGGCGCGGCGGATGCCCGCAGCCTGCTGCAGCGGGTGCTCGACAAAGGGGAGTTTCTCGCCGTGCGGGTACAGCGCTAAATGCGTCTGTATAGCTGGAACGTCAATGGTTGGCGCGCGGCCTTGCGCAAGGGCTTGCGCGACTGGGTGGCGGAGGCCGCGCCAGACGTTCTCTGTGTGCAGGAAAGCAAGGCCGACCCCGAAAGACTCTCGCAAGCAGAGCGCGAGCTAACGGGTTACCAAGGCGATTGGGCAGTAGCCGAGCGGGTGGGCTATAGCGGTGTTGCGACCTTTGCGCGAGCGGCTTGCCCCCTAACGCAAAAGGGTTTGGGCGATCCCCGCTATGACCGCGAGGGCCGCGTCTTGGTGCATAACTGTGGCGATTTCGATCTCTACAATATTTATTTCCCCAACGGCAAGAAAGATGCCGAACGGCTGAGCTACAAGCTCGATTTTTATGCCGATTTTCTCGCGCAGATCGAGGCGCGGATGGCGGCAGGCCGCCCAGCGATTTTTTGCGGTGACGTGAATACGTCCCATCGGCCCATCGACCTCGCTCGTCCCGCAGAGAATGCCGGGATTTCTGGGTTTTTGCCGGCAGAACGTGCCTGGCTCGATCGTTGGGAGGCGGCCGGTTGGGTGGACAGTTTCCGCCATCTATATCCCGAGCAGGTTTGCTATTCCTGGTGGAGTCAACGTACCGCAGCGCGAGAGCGCAACATTGGTTGGCGGCTCGACTATTTCTGGGTGCATAAAAGTCTCTTGCCGCGCGTGCGCGGGGCGGGCATCGCTACTGAGGTATTCGGTTCGGACCACTGCCCGGTTTGGCTGGAGATCGACTAGGAGAACGCCATGCGTTGGCAAGCATATCGAGAGATCGCTGTGGGCCTGGAGAGCATTGGGGATTTCTGGCGCTACGGACAGAGCCGCTTTACCCGCGCCGGCATCGACTGTAGCCAGGGATACCAAACTCCGCGCGCCGAGGCCGCGGCACTCGTGGCACGACGCTTGGCCCTGGAGCCTGAGGATTTGCCCGAATTGCGCGCCGCGCGGCTTACCCAGGAGGAGCGCGCGGCGGTGCTGTATGCCTTTTACCAGCGCGAAATCCTGCGTCGCCCAACGGCGTATATTCTGCAAGAGGCGTGGTTTGCCGGGTTACGGTTTTTTGTGGATGAACGTGTCCTGATTCCCCGCAGTCTGCTCGAACCCTTCATCGAAGAGGGCTTTGCGCCGTGGCTGGCGGAAAATCGTGTGCAAAGCATTCTGGAGATTGGCACGGGCTCCGGCTGCATGGCGGTGGCCCTGGCCCAACGCTTCCCCGAGGCGCAAGTCGATGCGGTCGATATTTCCGCCGGCGCCTTGGCCGTGGCGCAGCGCAATGTCGATACGCATGGCTTGAGCGAACGAGTGCGCCTGCGCAGATCGGACCTTTTCTCTGCCCTCGCCGGCGAACGCTACGACCTGATCGTTAGCAACCCACCCTATGTTGATGCCGCCGCCATGGCGGAATTGCCATCGGAGTACCGCCACGAGCCACGTCTTGCTCTGGCCGCTGGAGAGGATGGCCTGGACTGCCTTCTACCCTTACTGCAAGAAACCCCGTCCCATTTGCAGCCAGGCGGGGTGCTGGTGCTGGAAACTGGCGATGCCGAGGCGGCCCTGATGACCAAGTATCCAGACTTCCCGCTGATGTGGCTGGAGCATCCTGCCGGTGGCTATGGTGCCTGTGTGTTACTCGCAGAAGAAGCCTGACGCTGGGCCCCGTCCAACGGCAGAAGCAGGTCCAGAAAGGCACGTAAGGCGTGGGACGCATGCTCGACCTGCGGATGCACCAGATACAGGGTCCAGAACAATCCCTGCGGTGGTTCCAGGCGCAAGGAAGCCAGCGGCCAACGCACCTTGTCCAAGGCCTCGACCGAGGCAAAGCCGATGCCGAGCCCGGCCGCGACGGCCTCGCGCAGGGCCTCTACGCCAGTAACTTCAACGGTATAACTGGGCTTGAGTCCAGCCGCGCGTAGCGCTGCTGCCACGCGCCGGCGAATACCCGAATGCGGCTCGCGCCAGACAATGGGTTCGCGCAAGATTTCTGCCCAGGTGGCGCTTTGCTTCCCGGCCACTACCCACGGGTGCTGCAGGGGTAAAATCGCTACTAGCTCATCCTCGCGCCAGGGACTCTGCTGCAGGTCGTTGGGTAGCTGCTCCGGGGCGATGGCTTCCTCGGTGAAGAGCAGATCCCAATCATTCCAATCCCAGTCTTCCAAGGCCAGCGCGCCGGTCTGTAAGCGTAATTCTATGCCGGGATAGGCGCTGCGAAAGCGCGCCAGATGTTCCATCAAAAAATAGTTGGCGACGGTGCTGCTGGCCGCGATGCGGAGTTGACCCTCTTGTTGTTGCTGGCGCCGACTCACCCAGTCTTCAATTTGCTGGAGGTTGCCGCGTAGGGTACGTAGCAGGGGTAACAGTGCTTCGCCAGAGGGACTGAGACGGATGCCACGTCCGGCACGCAGGTAGAGTGGTTCGCCCACGGCGTTTTGCAGCCGCTGCAGTCGCCCGGAGATAGTAGGCTGGCTGCGATGTAAGCGTTCACTTGCGCTTGCCACGCCGCCTTCCTCTGCTACTGCGAGAAAACTCAGAAGATCCTCAGGGTGTAATTTCATCGGAGATTTCGATCAATTAAGGCAAACAAATCCATTGGATCAATATAAGCCAGAGCGCTAGGGTTGCCTAGTTCAGTTGGGGAGAATGATGGAGCAGAGCGAAGAAAAAATGCCCTGGTTGTTGTTTCTGGGCGTTGCTTTGGCCCTTGCCCTGGGGTCTTTTGATGGCGCTGCGGTGCAAGGCATCTTTCCCTACCTTGCAGGTGGTGTAGCCACGAGCAGCGATCATGCACTCTGGGCCTTGACCTACTTCATCGTCAACTGGTCGGTGGGAATCACTCTCATGCCCTGGACCTCTGCCCGCTTTGGTGCGCGCCGGGTCTTTTTTGGCGCCTGTCTGCTGGCGGCGCTGGGAAGTGTGATTAGTGCGGCCACCAGTAATCTCTGGATTCTGCTATTAAGCCGCGCGATGGAGGGAATGGCAGCAGGATTACTGGTGCCCCTCAGTCAGAGTTTGTTTCTGCGCGCGAGCCCGCCAAAGCAGCACGGTTTGGTTACCGTACTGTGGAGCAACGCCATGCTGGTACCCTTCTTCGTTGGTCCTGCTCTGGGCGGTTATCTCGCCGTTACGCTTAGCTACCGCTGGATATTTGCCCTTTCGGTGCCCATCTGGTTGTTTGCCGCATGGCTGGGCTCCGGGCAGATTCGCGAGGAACGCGGGCCGCGACCGCCAGCCTTCGATCTCGCCGGCTTTCTGCTACTCTACGCGGGTCTCATGGCCTTGCAGATCGTCCTTGACAATGGCGAGCAGTATGGTTGGTGGCACTCGCGCTTCATACTTAGTGCCAGCCTGATCGCCATCGGCTTGCTATCCCTTTTCGCCTGGCGTGAAGCGAGCGCGCAGCATCCGCTATTACGTTTTCACTATCTGCGGCAGCGCAATTATTGGCTGGGGCTGGTCTTGCTGTGTCTGGGGTGGGCCTTGTTCATGGGCTGGGCCTCGTTATTGCCTCTCTGGGCGGAGCAGAATCTTGGTTTCAATGGCTGGTGGGGCAGTAGCATCCTCATCCCCATTGGCCTGGCGGCGGTGCCAGTGTCTACCTTGATGGATCGACTGCGCGGGCTTTTTGGTTTGCGTCGGCTGGCCAGCGCCTGTTTTCTGCTTTTCGCCCTCGCCTACGGCACGGCGTATCTGAGTCCGATGATGAGCCTGGGGGATCTGTTCTGGCCGGTGTTTTTGCTCGGCTTGGGGGTTGGTTCTCTCTTTGTGCCGCTGACCCTCATCATCCTCTCTGGCATACCCAAAGAAGAAACACCTTTGGCGAGCACCACCAGTAATTTTATCCGTGTCTTCAGTGCCAATATTGGCGTTAGTATGTTGGAGGTCTTCTGGGCGCGCGGTACGGCGTTGGCACAGGCACACCTGCGTGCCGATCTGCGGCCAGTGTCCGGTCTCCCGTTGCCGATGTTGCGGCAGCATATGGAGATCCTGGCCGCTACCCTGAGCCTCAATAACCTGCTACGTCTGTCTATGTGGATTGCCCTGATGGCCGCCGTTATCGCCTATGTTTTTCTGATTTCGCCACGGAAAATGGCGGCGACGGCTGCAGCAAGTTATGTGGAAGAAGAGGAACGCGAAACGGCTTCTGCGTAAATCCGCGCATCGTCAGGGCGGGCAAAGCTGATCTCCTGACGCGGACGCGGGACTTCGATGCCGGCCTGGTCCAGGGCCTCGGCGAGCAACCAGTGATATTCGGCCCGCGTACTCCCCGGCCGCATCAAGGCATAGCGGTCTACCCAGACGATCATCTCGCAATCGTAACCGGCTTCCCCAAAGGCACTGATCCAGAGACTCGGTTTTTTGCCTTCTACATTTAGGGTGTGCTCCGAACGATGTGCTGCCGCAATCACCAGCTCCCGTAGCGCCTCGCGGTCGGTGCCGTAGGGCACGCGGAAGGGAATGTGCAGGCGCATGGTGCTATCACTCAGGCTCCAGTTGATGACGTCGCCATTCACAAACTGCGAGTTGGGTACGAGGATGTCGATGTTGTCGTTGGTGCGCACTTGCGTGTAACGCACGCCCAGGTGTACCACGGCACCGTGCAGACCATTTTCCTTGATCTGGATGTAATCACCGACCTTGATGCTCTGTTCCATGAGGAGGATGAGTCCAGAGGCAAAGTTGCTGAAGATGTTCTGCAAACCAAAGCCGAGACCGACGCCGACGACGCCGCCCAGGATCGACAAACTGCTCAGGTTGACGCCCATGCTTTGTAGAGCGATCAGCACGCCAAAAACGAGGACGATGTAGTAGCCGATGCGGGAAATGGCATACGCCAAGGAGGGATCCAGCCGCCGGCTCAGGAGGATCCGCGTTGCCTTGCGTAGCCAGCGTGCGCCCCACCAGAGCAAGATCAGGACGACGATCAGTTCGACAATGCCTAAGGGCTCGATTTGGATGCCGCCGGGAAATTGGATCGGTGTGCGGAACCAGGTCCAAATGATGTCGAGTTGTTTCACAGGTTACGTCTCAACGGGATCCTTGCCAATATTGTATGGCCCCTGACGAAAGAGGCAGCTTCAGGTACACTGCAACAAAAATTCTTTTTGCTCAAGGTTTGTTTTGTGAAAAATTTCGTTGTTGAACCCCTTTTGCTTGCCCTGCAGGCCTTGCAGCAGCAAGGTTTGTTGCCGGAATTTCCCGCACAACTCGACTTCGATCGCCCGCGACAAGCCGAACATGGTCACCTCGCCAGTAATGTCGCTTTGCTCCTCGCCAAGGGCGCGGGCAAAAAGCCGCGTGATCTGGCCGCCGCTATCGTCGACGTGTTTCCCGCATCACCATGGATCGAACGGGTAGAGATTGCCGGCCCAGGCTTTCTCAATTTCTTTTTGCGGCCTATCGCCTTTCAGGCGGTCGTTGCCCAGGCGCTGGAGCAAGGGCGAGATTTTGGCCGGCAGGATCTGGGCGCAGGCCAGCGCCTGCACCTGGAATTTGTTTCTGCTAACCCGACCGGTCCCTTGCACGTTGGACATGGCCGTGGCGCCGCCTACGGCGCAAGTCTGGCGGAGATCCTGCGTTTTTGTGGCTATGAGGTCTTTTGCGAATACTATGTGAACGACGCCGGGCGGCAGATGGATATTCTCGCTGCCAGTGTCTATCTTCGCTACCTGGAGGCGGCGGGCGAGAAATTGCCCTGGGAGTTTCCGCAAAGTTCTTATCGTGGCGACTATGTGCGCGAGATTGCGGCACATCTGCTGGCTGCCGAGGGGCATGGCTGGTGCGGCGTGGCGGCGAACATGCCCAACCTGGCGGCCATCGAGGATGGTGATCAGGCCATCGACAGCCTCATCGCCTATCTCAAGACCTCTTTCGGGCCAGAGGCGTATGGACGCCTGCATGCCGCCGGTTTGCAGGAAATCCTTGGCGACATTCGCGATGACCTTGCCGAGTTTGGTGTGGTCTACCAAAACTGGTATTCCGAGCGCTCGCTCATGCAAAACGGCGCGGTAGAGCGGGCGATGGCGCGCTTCCAAGAGGGGGGGCATTGTTACCGGGCGGAGGGGGCCTTGTGGTTTCGCTCCACTGACTTTGGCGATGACAAAGACCGTGTGTTACAGCGGGAAAATGGTGCCTATACCTACTTTGCTTCGGACGTGGCCTATCACTTTGAGAAGAGCACGCGCGGTTTCACCCAGCTCATCGACATGTGGGGGGCCGACCACCATGGGTACATCCCACGGGTGCGGGCGAGCATGCAGGCCCTGGGTGCTGATGCCAATGCCCTGGAAGTGCTGCTGGTGCAGTTTGCCATTCTTTATCGCGGTACCGAGAAGGTATCGATGTCGACCCGTGCCGGAGAATTTGTCACCTTGCGCGAGCTGCGCAAGGAGGTAGGCAATGATGCCGCCCGTTTTTTCTATGTGCTCAGGCGCGCTGATCAACATCTTGATTTTGATCTGGAACTGGCGACCAAACATTCCGAGGAAAATCCCGTCTATTACATTCAGTACGCCCATGCACGGGTACATTCCTTGCGGCGGCAGGCGACGGAACGTGGTTTGACTCTTCCGACGGAACTGCCCGATTTGGCCAGTCTCACTGATCCGCGGGAATTGGAGCTGGCAGATTTGCTCTGGCGCTTCCCCGAGCAGGTGGCGAGTGCTGGACGCGACCGCGAACCGCATCAAATAGCATTCTACCTAAAAGACCTGGCGGCGAGTTTCCATACCTACTACAACGCCACGCGGATTCTGGTGGAAGAAAATGAGCTGCGTTTGGCGCGCTTGGCTCTCGCCAATGCCGTGGCGCAAACATTGGCAAATGGCTTGGCCCTGCTGGGGGTTTCGGCGCCGGAGAAGATGTGATCGGCAATGCGTGACTATAAAGGCCATAGTAGCCGCAATCCGCAACCGGAGCCGACGCACGCGCCCCCTACCCAGCGGCGCGTGCAGCCAGTAGTGGAAGCGGAGCCGGAAGAAGAGCTGGAAATTTCTCCATCGGCTCGGCGTCGGGGTCATGGTTGGATTTGGCTGTTGCTGATTGCCCTGCTGCTGCTCAGCGGCGCGATTTGGTGGTGGGTGGCAAGCCTGCCGATGGCGAGTGGCCAACTCGGTTTGTACCCCAGTGTTGCCACTCAGGAAACGACTTCCGCCGTGCCAGCCGCCACCGCGCCAAAGCCAGCGTCGAGCAACGCGGTACCGGTGGCTAAAACGGCATTAGCAGCATCTGCTCCCGTATTGAGCACTGCTGTCGCGGCCTCTGTCAGTAGCGCGACCGCCTCTACCCAGAGCGTCGTACAATTTAATTTTTACCACATTTTGCCGCAGATGAAGGTCGACATCCCTGCCGATATCCTCGGCAGTGGGCCGGGGATACCGAGTGCGCAGACCTCTAGCGCCCCTGCCGCGGCGCCGGTACGCATACAGGTGGGGGCACTTAACAATCTGGCCGGCGCACAGGTGATCCAGGAGCGTCTGGAGCTGCTCGGCATCCCCAGTCGCCTGGAAAATCTGCGCGGCAATGATGGTGCCAGTTATTACCTAGTCTTTACCCGCCGCTATGCCTCTCCGATCGATGCGCAATCGGCCTTGGCCAAGATTCGCGGTATGGGGGTGACGCCCATGTTGCAGCCTGTCGCTCCCAATCTCAGTGGGCCGTCGGCGCCTCCAGCGCCTTGATGGCCGCCGCCGCACTCTGCTTGCCGTCGGCTACTGCGCGAAGGCCAGGAAGGTAATGATTGCAAGTCTCTACCGCCGACAAAAGGTAGCTCTGCAGAAGCTCTACCGAGAGACAGGATTCGGGGATTTGCACGCCACTCTTGCAATTGATCTCCAAATCATCCCAATCGAGTTCGAAATTACCCAATGGCAGTCCATAGTTGGCGCGCGTCAGAAATTCGGCGACCGCTGCCTGGCGCGCCGCCGGAAATTCCAATCCTTGCGCCCGCACATAAAACAGGATCCGCTCCAGTTCCGTGTGCACATGGCAGAAGACGTCGAGGGTACCGTTGGGCACTGCCACGGCGCAGGTGATGACCGGATAGTCCTGCAGGGTTTTGGCGTTCCAGCCTAGATGATGAAACAAGGCCTCGGCGGCCTCCAGATGCTTCACGATGTTGCTCCTTATTGTGCGAGTGCCTCGGCGAGGCGAACAAAAGCTGCAAAATCCAGCGTCTCGGCACGGGCCGATGGCGCGATCTCCAAGACCTCCAGCATAGCGCTATCAAAGACTCCCTTGAAGTTGTTGGCTAGGGTCTTGCGCCGTTGTGCAAAGGCAAGACTGACGACCCGGGCAAAAGGTGGCAAGAGTTCCGGCACCAGGCGGCGGTACGGCGTGAGGCGTACAAAGGCGGAGTCTACCTTCGGTACCGGGCGGAAATTGCCCGGCGCTACTGGAAACAGGACTTCTACCTGGGCCTGCGCCTGCACCATCAAAGACAGGCGTCCATAGGCAGAGCTCCCAGGACCAGCCGCCAGACGATCAGCGACTTCTTTTTGCAGCATGAAATGCATGTCGACGATGGCATCGCTCTGTTCTAGAAGATGAAAAATGAGAGGCGTAGAGACGTTATAGGGGAGATTGCCGACAACGCGAAGTGGCTGCCCGGCCTCTTGTGCAAGTCGATGAAAATCCACCTGTAGGGCATCGCCAGCAATGACCTGCAAACGCTCCGCAGGAGCCAAGGCATGTAGATTCGCTAGGAGATCGCGATCTAGCTCGATGACCCGCAAGGGCTCCACGCCGCCGTGCGCCGTCAGTAGCGCCTGCGTAAGGGCACCGGGGCCGGGTCCGATCTCGAGCAGTGCGTCATTTGGGCGCGGTGCAACGACCGCAACGATGCGGGAGACAATCGCCGGCTGCACCAGAAAATTCTGGCCAAAACGTTTTTTCGCCTGGGGCAGCTTTGCTACTTGCAATTCTTGCCGTCCTTCATGCTATATTGCCTTGACGCCCCTGGCGGGCGCTAAGCAACGGAAAGCCAATGCATCTCGTGCTTCGTCTCGACATCAGCGGCCGTCCCATGGCTTGGGAAACCTGGGAAGAAGCTGCTGCCCATTATGCCCGCGGCAACGTCGCGTGGACACTAGGGGATCCTTTTTTCACCGCTCACGGCGGTACCTCGCGGTGCAGCGGTGAGATTTCGCTGCTCAACATCCACCCGCTGATTGCGGTGCGTGGCCGTCATCAGGGCAAGATTCGTCCCCCCGCTCTGAATAACCCGACCTTGTTTCATCGCGATCGCCATCTTTGCCTATACTGTGGCGGCAGCTTTCCACAGCGGGACCTCACCCGCGACCATGTCGTACCGCTTTCGCGCAAGGGTCGCGATGTATGGACCAACGTTGTCACCGCCTGCCGGTGGTGCAACAGTCGTAAAGACAACCGTACCCCGGAAGAGGCCAATATGCCGCTGCTCGCCGTGCCCTTCACGCCAACCTGGGCGGAATACCTGCTGCTCAGCAATCGCCGTATCCTTGCCGACCAGATGGAGTTTTTGCTGGCACAGGTGCCCATCGCTCGGCAGCACGTATTCTAGACCTCAGCTACTGCTCAGGCGGCGCTGGCGGACGATTTCCGCCGCCGCCTGGATGGCGTGTAACAGGCTGTGGATCTCGGCACGGCCACTCCCCGCGAGGTCTAGCGCCGTGCCATGATCCACACTAGTACGAACGATCGGCAAGCCGAGGGTGATGTTCACTGCCTCGCCAAAGGCATGGTACTTGAGTACCGGCAGGCCCTGGTCGTGGTACATTGCCAGCACCGCATCCGTATCTTCTAAAAAGCGCGGCGTGAAGAGGGTATCCGCAGGCCAAGGACCTGTAATCGCCCAACCCTCCCCCTGTAGTTTTCCGATGACCGGCGCGATGATGTCGATCTCTTCCCGGCCCAGGTGCCCGCCCTCGCCCGCATGGGGATTGAGGCCGGTAACACGGATACGCGGCTCTGCTAGACCAAAATCCTGCCGCAGCCCCTGCTGCAAGAGGCGCAGACTACGTTCCAGATCCGTGGCATTGATAGCGGCGGCGACATCCCGCAACGGCAGGTGGGTGGTGGCGAGGGCCACACGCAGGCCGCGCCCAGCCAGTAACATCAGTACCTCACCTTGCCCACAGCGGGCGGCCAGATACTCGGTGTGACCGCTGAAGGCGATCCCCGCATCATTGATGACACCCTTATGGATGGGGCCAGTGACCAGCGCATCCGCAAGCCCTGCCTGGAGTAGAGATACGGCGCGGTCCAAGCCCTCCAGTACCGCCGGGGCATTGGCCGGATCGAGCTGCCCGGCACGGCAGGAATGGGGCAGGGTGATCGGCCAAACGGAAAGCGTCTGGTTGTTCTCAGGCCAGCCTTGCTCCGGGCTCCAAGGTGCAAATGCCACTGGGATTCCGAGCTGGATAGCGCGGTGGCGCAGGCAGTCGATGTCACCAATCAGGACCAGTGGGGGGAGCATGTGCTGCGCGAGAGAGACGCAGAGATCGGGGCCGATGCCTGCCGGCTCACCAACGCTGAGCAAAAGACGCAGACGGCTCATACAGGCTCCGTCTCCGTCAGAATGCTCACCACGCCATCCGGTCCTTCTACCCGCGTTGGCAGGCGTAGAACCTCAGCCTCGAGAATACGCTGCGGCAAATCCAGGCGCAGTCGATCACCAGCTTGTACCGCAGCCCCTGCCTTGGCAGTGCGCCCGTTGATCTGCACGCGACCAGCATCGCAGAGGGTCTTGGCGATGCTACGTCGTTTGATCAGGCGCGACATCTTCAAAAACAGATCCAGGCGCAGAACCTCAGCCATGGCTGCGGGCCTCTTGGAGAATATCGGTAAAGACTTCCTCCAGCCGTGGCTCTTGCAGATGCAGGTCGATGATCTGCGCCGGTAATCCCTGCAGCGTGCGCAAGACCTCACTCATCGGATGCAATACCTCGTCGACTTGCAGGACGCGCGTATTGCCATTGGCACCGAGAAGAATCGCGCTGAGCGCGCCGGGTAGCTCCCCCGGGTCGCGGTCGAATTCGATGGTGAGGGTGCGCTTGCGCTGATTTTTGGCGAGCAGGCGGTCTTTCTGATCCAGGGCTATGACTTGCCCGTGTTGCAGAATGGCGATGCGTTCGCACAGCTCTTCCGCCTCTTCCAGGTAATGGGTGGTCAGAATGACGGTGTGGCCGAGGCCGTTGTAGCGCCGCACAAAACGCCAGAGGCTCTGACGCAGTTCGACGTCGACGCCCGCGGTGGGCTCGTCCAGGACCACCACTGGCGGACGATGCACCAAGGCTTGGGCAATCAGCACGCGGCGTTTCATGCCGCCAGAGAGATTGCGCAGATTGGTATTCGCCTTGTCGCTCAGGTCGAGCTCGGCCATGAGCTCATCAATCCAGTCATCGTTGCGGCGCAGACCAAAATAACCCGATTGCCAGCGCAAAAATTCGCGTACGGTAAAAAACGGATCGTACGCGAGTTCCTGCGGCACTACCCCCAAGAGCTGGCGACTCTGGCGATATTGGCGCTCGACATCGTAACCAAAAATTTCGGCGACCCCGCTCGAACGATGCACGACCCCGGAGAGAATGTTGATGAGCGTCGATTTGCCGGCCCCATTGGGGCCGAGAAGTCCGAAAAATTCCCCCGCTTCGACATCGAGATCGATGCCGGCAAGGGCGAGGAAACCATTGCCGTAGACCTTGCGCAGGCTGCGAATATGGACGGCGGCCTGCTCAGGCACAGGCATTTTCCGGCCAGAGTTGCCCGAGTCCATACAGACTCAGCAGGTCGTACAGAGTCTTGGGCAGGTCACGCAGCTCTGCCTTACTCCCCAAAGTGCGCTGGGCACTTTGCCACTCCAGCACAAAGGCGAGCGTTGCGCTGTCTAGGGCGGTTACCCCCGCTAGCGAGAGATGTGCCCACTGGCGCTGCAGAAGGGCCTTGGCATCGCGACGCAGGACTTGATCGAGGGGGCGCAAGCGCCAATCGCCGCTGAGACGCAGTCCGCCAGCGGCGTCTTTTTCCCAACTTGCCTCAGCTGGCATGGGCTGTCTGGGTGCCGGCATCCGCTACCTTGCTTTTCAGCTCGTGCAACAGTGCGGGGATCCCGTGTTGCCCAGCAATATTGCCAAAGGCCTGCCGGTAGTTGAGTACCAGGCTCACGCCGTCGACGTAAATATTGTAGATCTGCCATTGTTTGTTGTTTTCGATCAGGGCGTAAATTACCGGAATGGTCTTGCCTTGGCCCTGATCGATGTCCATGTTGACTTGGGCGACCGGCGGATTTTGCGAAATCTGCTGGCTGCCCTCTACCTTCACATCCTGTCCATGATATTGATTCAGTGCGTTGCTGTAGGTCTTGACCAAGAGTTCCTGAAAGAGTTGGGTGAACTCCTTTCTCTGGGCAACATCCATCTGTCGCCAATAGCTTGCCATCACATAGGCCGACATGGTGTTGAAGTCGATATGTGGGACGATGGCATCGGCGACTTCTTTCTTGACTGCCGGTGTGACCGGTTTACCCTCGTTCTTTTGCAGGATCTGCAGGACGTTATGGGTCATGTTCTGCACGACGGCAGAAGCCGCTTGCGCGCCACTAGCCGTCGCGTAGGCTGTTTGACCGAGCAGGAAGGACAGGACGAAAGCTGCCAAAATCCAAAGCTTGTGCTGCCGATGGGCCATGTGCATGGGGATCTCCATTTGCGTTAGTGTGTCGTTGTGCCAGAGGAGCTGCCACTGGCTTTATCAAAAACCATTTGGCCGATGAGCTGGTCGATGTTGACGGCCCCTTGGGTGAGGGTGATGGTGGCCCCAGGCTTCAGATTCTGCAGCATCCCGCCAGGCTGAATGGCAACGTACTGCTCGCCCAATAGTCCCTGGGTATAAATCGAGGCACCGGTGTCGATGGGGAGCTTGATGCGCGGTTCAATGCGCATCGTCACCTCGGCGCGGAAGGTCTGTGGATTCATACCGATATGGGTGACTTCACCAATGGTAACGCCGCCCAGTTTGACCGGACTGCGGTCCTTGAGGCTCCCGACGTTGTTGAAATCGGCGTGCAGGACGTAGCCATTGCCGTAGGCAAAACCCGAGAGGTTGCCGACGCGCAGGGCCAGCACCGCCAGGGCTGCAACACCTAAGAGCACGAAGATGCCCACCCACCAATCGATTGCCCGTTGACTCATAATTTGTTCCTCAACATCAAAAAAGTAGAGCCGTCAAAATGAAGTCCAAACCCAAGACGGTGAGCGAGGCCATGACAACGCTGCGGGTGGTAGCGGCGCCGACGCCCTCGGCAGTGGGTTTGGCAGAAAAGCCCTGCCAGACCGCGATCCAGGTCACTACCAGACCAAAGCAAAGGGCTTTCAGCAGACCATTGAGGATGTCTCCACTCAGCGTCACGTTGGACTGCATCTGCGCCCAAAAGGTGCCGCCATCGACCCCGAGCACCGGTACCGAGACCAGGTAACCGCCGAATATTCCTACCAGATCGAAGATGACGCAAAGAATTGGGACGGCAAAAATCCCACCCCAGAGTCGTGGCGCAACCACCCAGGCGAGCGGATTGACAGCCATCATCTCCATGGCCGCGAGCTGCTCCGTCGCCTTCATCGAGCCGATCTCGGCGGTGAGTGCCGAACCGGCGCGGCCAGCAAAGAGCAGGGCGGTGAGCACCGGACCAAGCTCACGCAGCAGCGATAGCGCAATCAATGTGCCCAATGCCGAGGTGGCGCCAAAGCGGACCAAGGCATAGTACCCCTGGAAACCGAGCACCATACCGGTAAAGAGTGCCGCGACGATCATTAGCGCCAGCGACAGTACGCCGAGGCCATACACTTCTCTCAGCCACTGCCGGAAGCTGAAATGACGGTTGCCTACCGCGCTCAAACCGCCCAATAACAAACGGGTAGCAGCGCCGAGGCGGGGCACTGTCTCCCAAACCACATGCCCAAGGCGCGGCACGAAAAAATCGCTCACCTAGTCTCCTTTATGCCCAAGGCCACAGCAAAAGATTCTGACGCTGGATAGTGAAATGGTACAGGTCCCTCGGGTGTACCACGCAGAAATTGCTGTGCCAAGGGCGACTCACTGGCGCCCAATGCCTCCGGGCTGCCTTCGGCAATCACCTTGCCGCCACCCAGAATGTATCCGTAATCGGCAATCGCAAAGGTCTCTTTGACATCGTGGCTGACGACAATACTGCTGGCGCCAAGGGCATCATTGAGACGCCGAATCAAGCTGGCGATAATGCCAACACTGATGGGGTCGAGGCCGGTAAAGGGCTCGTCGTAGAGGATGAGCAGGGGGTCCATGACTACCGCGCGGGCGAGGGCGACGCGGCGTGCCATACCGCCAGAAAGCTCCGCAGGCATGAGCTCGGCGGCACCACGCAGACCCACAGCCTCGAGTTTCATCAAGACGAGTTTTTGCAGTAGGGATTCGGGTAGGCGAAAATGGCGGCGCAGCGGAAAGGCCACGTTTTCAAAGGCGCTGAGATCGGTGAACAGCGCACTGTGCTGAAACAGCATCCCCATCCGTTGCCGCAGCCGGTAGAGAGCCTCCCGGGAGAGCAGCGCGGGGTTCTGTCCAGCAACCATCACTTCGCCACTCTGGCCCTGCAGATTACCAGCAATGAGATTGAGCAGGGTGGTTTTACCGCCACCACTGGCGCCCATCACGCCAACGACGGCCCCGCGTGGGACATGCAAGTCGACCCCATCCAGAACCACATGCTCCCCCCGCGCAAAATGTAGGTCGCGTATTGCTACCAGGTCGTTCTCTGTCAAAATCCTCTGCCCATTTCTCTGTTCATCGTGCTAATTATACTCGGCCAAGGCATCGCTAGGCCAATCAAAGATGTTACAGGTGTTATGGATTGCCAAAATCTCGCAAATTTGTGACAAAAACCTTTCATCTTGAAGGCGTTGTGGCGTTTTTTTCCGCCCTTGCATCGCTGCGCAAAAAGTGTATAGTTGCCAACCTGTTTCCACGGCACCGAAAGCAGTTACGGAGGGGTCAGTCCTTAAGAGACTCGGAGCGCGGCAAAGCCGGTTCCAGCAAGGTAGGGCATAAAACCAAGTACTGTCTGGGGGTGCACGGGAGCTACTTCTTAACCTTTTTGCTTGTTAGGGGGGGCACCTATGCGCTCATTGGGACACCAAATCGTTGCAGACTTTTACGGATGCGACAGCAGTACCTTGTCGGATGTTGATTTTGTTACCGATGCCATGCTCGAGGCCGCCAGGCGTGCCAACTGCACCATCGTCACCCAGACCTTCCATCACTTTTCTCCCTATGGCGTGAGTGGTGCGGTCATTGTTGCTGAATCCCACTTGGCTATCCACACTTGGCCAGAGTATGGGTACGCCGCGGTAGATGTGTTTACCTGTGGCGATGTCATTCAGCCGGAAGATGCCTTGGGCTTCCTGAAAGAGGCCTTCGGCGCTGCACAGGTCTCCACCATGGAGATGAAGCGCGGCCAGGTGGAGATGATGGGCGTCCCCAGCCATGAGGTTCGGGTCAAGCCCGTACTCTGTGCCTGACTAATCATCGCCGCACGCAAGGCACCTCATTGAGGTGCCTTTTTCTTATGGGCGTCGGCGGAATGCCGTCTCCTCGCCACTGAGTAGGCGCTGAATATTGCTGCGGTGACGCCACAATACCCAGAGAGCCAAAACGATGACGAGAACCCGCAGGCTCACTTGCGGTAAGAGATACCAAGCATAGACCGGTGCCGCAATGGTCGCGATCAGTGCCGACAGGGAAGATACGCGGCTAGCAACAAAGACCAGTAGCCACGTAGCGATGGTGGCCACGCCCAATAGGGGCGCGATAGCCAGCAAAATTCCGAGGGTCGTGGCCACGCCTTTGCCACCGCGAAAGCGAAAATATACGGGATAGAGGTGGCCAAAGAAGGTCGCCAGTGCTACCAGGGCCACGGCCCAGTCCGGTAATCCTGCCAAGCGCGCCGCAACAACCGGCACTAGTCCCTTTACCAGATCTCCCAGCAGGGTAAGCGCGGCAGCCTTTTTGCCCCCAAGACGCAGCACATTGGTTGCCCCGGGGTTGTGTGACCCAGCATGCCGCGGGTCCGGCAGCCCCAGCGCGCGGCTGACGAAAATGGCGGTGGCAAGGGAGCCAATCAGGTAAGCGGCTATGCACCAGGGTACGATCAACCAGGGAGATGCGAATAGCAAAATGGGTGTACTCAGCACATGGCAGTGGCCAGGGAAAGCGGTATCATAAAGCATTTGCTGGCGAAGAACAGACTTTGCCCGGTACCAGAGCGGAGAGCCCATGGATATCCTTTTTGTACGCGAACTCAAGGTCCAGACCCGGATTGGCATCTATGATTGGGAACGCGAGGTCCCGCAGACCGTCCTGATTGATCTGGAAATTGCCGCCGACGCAGCGTGTGCCGCAAAGAGCGACAGTGTGAGCGCCACCATCAACTATCAAAGCGTATGTGATCGCATTGTCGAGTACCTGGAGGGAACGGAAACGCAACTGGTCGAGACCGTGGCGGAAACCATCGCGCACATGGTTCGCGAGGAGTTTTCTGCCCGTTGGGTGCGGGTTAGCGTGCATAAACCCGCAGCCGTGCGCGGCACCCGCGACGTAGGTGTACGCATTGAGCGAGGAATTTTAGAGCCTGGCACGATATGAGCCCGATCTGGCCCGTTGGCGACGTCCATAGGTCGCTTGCAATCCCGTTACGGTGGGGTTAGTGTGGCGCAGAGGTATCGGAAAAGATAACGTAACATGCTGATATATTAGTTTATTATTTACATTCTTGGCACTTTTTGTGAGGAGAAAGCAGATGCGAAGTCTGAACCAATTTCCGTTGCGCGCTGGTATTTTTGGCGCCGCGTTGTTTGTTCTCGGTGGCTTTGCCAGCGTTCCGGCACTGGCAGCAACTCCCGGTCAAATCCATGATTTTGCTCAGGCAGTGGAACAGATCAAGCCTTTGAATGAGCAGGTTCATGCGGCTATCAACAAAGCGGGTGTCACGGCCGCACAAAAGGAAGCGATGAAACAGTCCTACATGGAAAAGGTAAATGCTATCCTCGTCAGTCATCATCTGACGGCGGAACAATACGGCAGTATGTTGCAGGAAACGCAGAAAAATCCTACGTTCGCCAAGGAAGTCGAAGCGGCCATGCGCTGATTGATGTTCCTCGGGCAGAGGCAGGAGGTCTCTAGGAGTTGCGCTTCTTCGCCATCAGGCAGAGAAGCGCAACCGACGCTGTGAGGGGCCATAATGATAATTTTTCATTGACACAGAGGTTACTTAACTTTATTCTCTCGCGCCTTGACGTTCAGGTAGAGCGGAGTGCTGCATGAAAACCTATTCTGCCAAATCCCATGAAGTACAAGGGGATTGGTTTGTTGTCGATGCCACGGATAAAGTCCTTGGCCGTCTTTCCGCGGAAATTGCCAAGCGACTGCGCGGCAAGCACAAGCCGGAGTTTACCCCCCACGCCGACATTGGCGACTATATCGTCGTCATCAATGCCGACAAGATTGCGGTGACTGGCAACAAGGCCAAGGATAAGATGTATTATCGGCACACCGGCTATGTCGGAAACCTGAAAAGTGCCTCTTTCGAGAAAATGATGGAGACGCACCCCGAGCGGGTCATCGAGATTGCCGTTAAAGGCATGTTGCCCAAGAATCCCCTGGGTCGGGCGATGTATCGCAAACTCAAGGTGTACACCGGCGCGCAGCATCCGCATGCGGCGCAGCAGCCCCAACCCCTGCAATTCTAAGGCGGATTTCGTATGGAACAGTATTACGGTACCGGTCGTCGCAAAAGTGCTACCGCGCGTGTCTACCTGCGGCGTGGCAGCGGCAAAATCAGCATCAACAAGCGCAGTCTGGAAGAGTATTTTGGTCGCGAGACCTCGCGCATGATTGTGCTACAGCCCTTGGAACTGACCGGCAACGGTAGCCAATTCGACATCCTTGTGAATGTTAGTGGTGGCGGCGCCAGCGGTCAGGCGGGCGCGATCCGCCACGGCATCACCCGCGCCTTGATGGAATACGACGAAACCCTGCGCCGGCCCCTGCGTAGCGCTGGGTTCGTTACCCGCGACGCGCGCGAGGTGGAACGGAAGAAGGTCGGTAAGCACAAGGCCCGGCGGAGCCATCAGTTCTCCAAGCGCTGAGATTTTTATCGCGCTCGTTCCAGCCGCCCCTCCGGGCGGCTTTTCTGTTTGTGCAGTATATTGTCAGAGAATGCGTGGGGAGAAAAAATTATGATCCGGGTCGGCATTGTTGGCGGTACGGGATATACCGGTGTGGAGCTCTTGCGGCTGCTGCTTCCCCATCCCAAAGTCGAGGTGGCGGTAATTACCTCACGCGCCGAGGCAGGGCAACGTGTCGATGCACTTTTCCCCAACCTTCGGGGACATACCGACTTGCAATTCTCGGCAGTTGCCGGCAAAGACCTGCATGACTTGGATGCGGTATTCTTCGCCACGCCGCATGGGGTAGCCATGGAGATGGCGCCCGAACTCTTGGCGGCGGGGGTGAAGCTGATCGACCTCAGCGCCGATTTTCGTTTGCGCGACGCCAACGTATTTCAGGTTTGGTACCGGCACCAGCATCAGAGTCCTGCACTTCTGCAGGAGGCCAGTTATGGGTTGCCGGAGATCTTTCGGGAAGAGATCCGTAATAGTCGCTTGGTCGCTAACCCCGGCTGTTACCCCACCGCCGTGACCTTAGGTCTCGCGCCCTTGCTTGAGGCGAACTTGCTCGACCTGGATTACCTGATTGCCGATTGTAAGTCGGGGGTGAGTGGTGCCGGCCGCAGTGCGCGCCTAGGCCTGATTTTGCCGGAAAGCGCGGATAGCGTGAGCGCCTATGGCGTGAGTGGTCATCGCCATCGTCCAGAAATCGAGGCAACCTTGAGTACACTCGCTGGCAGCAGCGTTCAGTTGCAGTTCACTCCGCATCTGATGCCGATGATCCGCGGCATTCATGCGACCCTCTACGGGCGTTTGCGCCAGCCCATGCGCAACGAGGAACTGCAGGAGCTTTTCGAGCAGCGTTACGTGCACGAGCCCTTTGTCGACGTAATGACGTTTGGGGAGCATCCCAGTACCCGCGCTGTACGCGGAGCGAATGTCTGTCGCATCGCCCTGCATCAGCCACGCGCTGGACAGGTGGTAGTACTCTCCACCATCGACAATTTGGTCAAGGGCGCTGCCGGGCAGGCGGTACAAAACCTGAATTTGCTCTTTGGCTGGCCGGAAATTTTGGGTTTGGAACAAATCGCGCTACTACCATAATCGAGAATTATCAAAAAAGTTACACAATGTACAATATATTTTAAGTTTTCTCGCGATCTTGCCGAATCGGTTTTTTCGACTATAGTAGCCTCTATATGGATCCAGGCTCTGCTCATGGGGGGCTTGGTAAAAATCATTACATCGGCAAGAACGGCGCTCTTATGATCAATGACATCACCGCTTTTCAGGGCTTCATGCGCGCATGCAAGGCCCCCGGTCAGGCCTGCAGTAGTGCGAGTCTGCAGGCCGTTTTTTCCCTCCCAGGTGATAAGCTCAGCTGGCGCTTTCCCGAAGATGTGCTGGCATATTTTCAGCCCATTTATTCGGTGTATCAGGAACGCATCGTTGCCGTTGAGGCGCTGGCGCGTGTCCGCGCCAGTAGTGGAGAGGTATTGCAGCCAATGCAGTTTCTCCCTTTTCTTACCTTGGACCAACGGCGCGAGCTCAGTCGGCAGATGCTCGTTGCTGGTATTGCACTGCTGGAAACATTGGATGCTGAGGGGATTTCCCTCGACCTCTCCTTCAATGTGGATCCAGATTTCATGGAGGATCAGGATTGCGTGCCCTGCTTCCTGGGGGTGCTTGGCAGCACTACCGTCTCGCCGCAACGGATTACGCTGGAGCTCCTGGAAAGTGGCGACTTTTTGCAAGGTGATATCGCTGTACTCCGTTTACAAGCCCTGCGCGATACGGGGGCACAAATTGCCCTGGATGATATTGGTAGCGCCTATTCTTCCCTCCTGCGCTTAAAAAATCTGCCCATTCAGAAAATAAAGCTGGATCAAGAGCTCGTTCGCGATCTGGATCGCGAGCCCAAAATCATGGCCTTTTTGCAAAGCATGAAGTTTCTTGCCGATGGATTGGGCGCCACTCTAATTGTCGAGGGCGTGGAGACACTGACGATCCTCGATGCGGTTGCTCAATTGCATCAAGACCTTGTGCAAGGGTATGCAATTTCCCGCCCGATGCCGAGCGACGCATTTCTTGTTTTTGTTCGCGACTACGTGTGTCCTTTGGTAGGCTCCAAACCTGGCTCCCTATTGGGAGCCTACGCCGCCCACGTACTTCGTCGTCCGCTGATGCACAGCCTGCAACATGATCACGATACTGTAGCCCTGACCAAATTTCTGGAAAACTGCCCCCTACTGGAATACCTCCGCAATCACCCGAGCCCGGTGAGTGCACCAGTCCTGGACGCCTATGCAGCATTATTGCGTGGCGCCCGTGATCTTCCACACGTACCGCTGCATCAGCAGATCACCGAAGCGGAACTGCAACTGCAGGCCATACTCTACGACGCCATCCGTGCAGCGCGGCATGATGTGCTTGGGGGCTGATTCCGTTTCCTGCGGCTTGCGGGGATCTCGGCCTTGAAAAAGGATTTCGACCCAGCACTTCTCACAGAAATTCGCTTGCCAGTTTGGGAGAATGCGAAGCCCATCGGACGACTTTGGTGGGTAAATATCTGGCTGTTTCTCGCTACGGTGCTCGCGAGCGTGCTGGGGGGCTTACTTTTTCGGGACGTGCTGCCGAGTCAATATTGGCCTATTTGGCCAGCGGAGGGAGTGGCGGCCTATGGCATCCTCGCTTGGGGGCCGCGGGTAATTCCGGGGCTGCTGCTCGCGCGCATTTTCGTGAGCTTGGTCTTTCTTCACTTTCCCGTACCCATTGCCTTATGGGCAGACCTGGGAAGTATTTTTGCACCCTGGTTAGGACGGCGACTCCTCTATCAAATGACCCCCGATTGGAGGGGTTTCGGCAGTGTTCGTCATACCCTGAGTTTTCTTTTGCTGTTTTGTCTGATCCCGGCTTTTATTAATGCCGCCTGGCTGATTGCTGGCACTAAGCTCCTGACACAGGTGGCCGGCCCGTCCATGCAGAATCTGTTTTTCTATTGGACCCTCGCGCAATTCGCCTCTTTCCTGAATATCGGCGTATTATTGCTCGTCTTGCTGCATGGGCATAACCAAGCGCCATTACGCTTGCCGCGCAGTTTTCTGCCCTTTGCTCTGCTGATGCTGGCCATCGTTGTTGCCCTCTTCTTCCAACATTTTTCTGCGGGCAGTTTGGCGGAGGCGAGTGTCGTTCTCTTGGTCTTGCCATTTATCTGGATGTTGTCCAAATATCCGGTGCAGCTGGTGTATCCGCTGGCTGCCCTGAGTTTCCTTCTTGCCCTGTTGGGAACCAGTCATGGATTTGGCCCTTACGAACACGATGAGTTGATGCTGCCGGAAACCCTGGCCCTGATTATTGGCATGGTTTTAGAGGTGATGGGCCTGCTTGCCGGGGCCATGATGGCAGAGCGCAGCTCTGCCAGTGTGGCGCTGGAACGATTGAATCAGGATCTGGAACAGCGGGTTTTCGCACATTCCCAGGATTTACGGCAGCGCAATCGCGAGCTACGTATCCGCGATGCGTTCCTACAATCGGTTACCGAGATTAACCGACTTTTTTCCGCACCGGCACAACAAGACTTGCCTCGTATTCTCGAGCAATTCTGCAGCATCTTGGTTTCGCGCATGCAGCTCGCTGCCGTATGGATTGGGCAGGTGAAGGAGGAGGAAAACCGCATTCATCTGGCGGCAGCGGCCGGTCCACTCACCTCCCCACTGGCCCGCGTGCAACTGCATTGTTACGCCCGCGAGGGCCAGCCGCAGTCTCCCGCCGGCCGCGCGATCGAAACCCAGCGCACCATGCTTTTCTCGGCTGATGATCCACTCTTTGCACCGTGGTATGCCCTGATTCAGCAATATCGCATGGGAGGCAGCATCTACGCACCGTTCTCTTGGCCGGATGGAAGTCCCGGAGTATTGGCCCTTTACCGCTATGCGGATGCAGCGTTTCCGGCGGAAATAAACGATTTGTTGGAACGCCTGAGCGCGGACCTGGCGGCCTTTTTACGTCAGCGTCAGGTAGCGCGTGAGCTGGAAGACATCCGAACGCTTCAGAAGACCATGTTAGTAAGTGGTGATATTACCTTGCGCGCTCGGGAAGCGCCCAAGATGCTCCAGGCCATTTGCGACGAGTTGATTCGAAGTAAACTCTTCAATGCCGCGTTTATTGTCCGTCCAGATGCCTCGGGAGTGTTCCAGGCGCTTGCCCTGGCCGGGCATAATGTGGACTGGATCATGCGCCGGCGTTGGACCATTCACCCGGACGACGTACCTGATGGGCAGTCGCTCACCTCTCGTGCCTGGCGGGAGGGTAGTCACCTGGTTGTTCAGGACTATTTGGAAGCGCTGGGTAGCGACGCTGCCTGGTTTGCTGATGCCCGGGACAACTGCTGGCACTCCGTTGCGACATTACCTGTTTATCACTTCGAAGAACGTTGGGCGATGTTGAATGTCATCAGCGATCGAGCCCATCTGTTCAACGAGGAGATCATAGAAGTGCTGCGCCGTGTGGCGTTGTTGCTTGGCCATGGTTTGGATGAAATTCATCTGAAAGAACAGTTGTCGGAGGAACGGCAGCGGCAAAGCCACCTGGCTCGCCATGACGCCCTTACCGGACTAGCGAATCGCCGGGGGCTGACGGAGTTTCTCCAGCCGACGATGACCCGCGCACGCCGCAATGACAGTTTACTCGCGCTAGCCGTCCTTGATCTGGATGATTTCAAACCGGTGAACGATCAATATGGCCATGCGGCAGGGGATCTCTTGCTGCAAGAGGTAGCGAATCGCCTGCGCCTATCCCTGCGTCAGAGTGATCACTTGGCGCGCCTGGGCGGAGATGAATTTGTTCTTGTCTGGGACAACTTACAGAGCCGGGAACAAATCCATTCCATACTCGAGAAGATTGGCGATACCCTGGCCCAGCCATATTTTCTGTCCGACTTGCCGATGATCCGCATTCACTTGAGCGCAGGCATTACGTTTTATCCGCAGCCAGACGTGACTCCTGGAGATGCCGATTTACTTTTGCGCCAGGCCGACCACGCTCTCTACGAAGCCAAGGAAAACAAAGGTATACGTAATTCTTTCTGGTCATTTTTTGCGGATGAGGCGGCCAGCGAGCGACAGCGAATCCAAGCACTATTGCGTAGTGGACAGATGCTTTTGCAGTATCAACCCATTCTTGATCAGCTTCATGATCGCATTGTTGGCGTGGAGGCGTTGGCCCGTCTCGCTGGTGGCGAGAGAGCGATATCGCCGGGGGATTTTCTTCCCTTCCTCTCCCCGGAGGACCAGTGGGTTCTCACCGGTTTGGTTCTTGCTCAGGTCAGCGAGGACTGGCAATCCTGGGAAAAACAGGGGGTCAAACTGTGGGTAGCGTTGAACATCCCCCCCAGTTTCCTGGCGAGTAACAGTAGTCTCGAAAGGCTTCAGCAGCTGCTTAGGAGCTGCACGGTCCCCGCCGAGCAGTTGATATTGGAAATTCTTGAGAGTGATGAATTGCTGTCACTTGATCTGAGTGCGCAGTCGATCCGCAAACTACAGGCTCTTGGGTATCGTGTTGGCCTCGATGACGTGGGAACGGGGTACGCGTCCCTTCTCTATTTGAAGGAGCTGCCCGTCGATGAGATCAAAATCGACCAGGCCTTCGTGTTGCACCTTGGTGAACATCCGAATGATTTGCACTTTCTGCGCGCCTTGCTCGATCTCGGGCAATCACAAGGACTGCAGGTCATTGTCGAAGGGGTGGAAAACCAAGCCATTCACAACGTCTTGCGCTTGATGCAGGTGCCGCTGCTGCAAGGCTATGCTATTGCCCGCCCGATGTTTGCGGAGGCAGTGCCCGGTTGGTTGGACGGGCGATCGCGAGTGCAACAACGTAGTGACACCACGGGCTATGATTTACTCCAGCTCTATGCCGAGGTCGTCGATTATCAAAAAACCATATTTGCCCTGGTTAGCCTGAATCCCGATTGGTTTTTGCGCTTGGCGCCCTGGTCCGAGGAACAATGTCCCATTCACCGTCGTTTAAGCGGGTTTGATGTTGTTGGACTGGAAGAGGTTGTGCGTGCCCACGAGGAATATCATCAGCAACTCGAGCGAATCACGACGGCGCTGGAGCTGGGGCTGAGTGGCGAGATCCTCGCTTTGCAGCGCGCAGGGGAACGCGTATTGAGCAGCATTGACGGAATCATCCAGCGTCCGCACCTGCTGCAACCCGTTCGTCGTGCTCGGGCCTAGCATTCGCTGCCATGTCACAACAGACTTTGCAATGGTTTGAACGACAGCGCGGCCGACTGCACTGGGCTATCGGTTTGTTTTTTGTGGGTATTGCTGCGGTTTTTTTCTTGTTTTCTGTTTGGCAGGCGCATACGGAAATCCAGCGCCAACATGGAAACCGCATCAACCTTAACACGCACCAGTTGAATAGCCTCGCACGGCAAATTCGCCAGCGACTGGATGGAAATTTCCACGACCTTCTGTTTTTGCGTCAGATCCTTCATTTTCGTTTGGGACAGGCACCGTTTCCCGACCAAGCGAGTCGCGCTGCTCTGGAAAGTTTTCAGAATCATCATCAAGGCTCTCTCGCGATCAATATCCAGAATGCCGATGGCAGCACTATCGTCTGGTCTACTAATAGCAAGCAGAGTTCGAAAACTATTATACCCAATTCTGCTTTTGTTACCGCCAGTAACCGGCGTGATTGGCTCGTAACCAACCCGATCTACGCCGCGCGCTACGAGAATTGGATCATTCCCATGCGCTTACCCCTCTACGATGCGCATGGGAAAGTCGTCGGTTTTCTCGGGCGACCTACGGCACTTCCGCAATTGAGCCGCTTTGTGCCACGAGCGGGGGTGTATATTTTTCTCGACCACGCCGGTCACCCTCTTGCCGAACTCGATGATCACGGGCAGTGGGGTCCACCAGATCTCCAAGCGTCATCGGTAATGGAGCATGTACGGGTAACGATTCCTGGTTATCCCTGGGATTTGGAGATGCGTTGGCAGCCAGCAAGTTGGCTCGATGCCCTTCCTCTGAGCGCCTGGCTGCAGATCAGCTTACCCTTTCTCGCGTTGGTATTATTGTTGTGGCTTTTATTTCGTGTGTCGATAAATACGGTCGATTTGCTACTGGGGTTACGGCAATTCCAGGCTGCCGCACTCGCCATTCACCATCGCTTGTTGCGGGTCAACAGCAGTTTTGCTCTCTACCCTGCGCTATGCGATGCGGTTATTCAGGAGAGTAATATTCATAGCTGTTTTCTCTTGCAACGTGGCGATGAGGAGTCTGCCATAACCTTGCTTGCTGCCGCGAGTAACTGTGCGGAATTCGCCGCCTTACGCGAGCTCCCGCCACCCGCCGGAACTGATGAAGGTGCACCTCGGACCCTGGTTATGGAAGCGCTGCATCGGGGTAGTGTGCAACGTAGTGACCGGATACAGGATTGCGTGATGATTGCACCGCTGAGGGCTGCCTTGGCCAGGGAAAATCTCTGTTGCGCCATTGCCCAGCCCATATTTCTTGCTGGTCGAGCGGAAGCCTGGGGGGTCTTGCTCTGCTTGCAACAAGCCCGGAGCCAGGCGAGCGATACCATCGAAAAATTCTTGCTACAGATTGCGGAAAATTTTGGCCTGGTCCTGAGTCTGTGGCAGCGCCGGGATGCGCTGAACCAAGCCCAAGGAATGCTGGATCTCTTGGCAGAGTTTGATCCTCTTACGGGCGCGGCCAACCGCTCGCGACTAGAAAAAGCCTTTTCGGATTTCCATTTGCGCATCGGGGAAGGCGGTGCTTCGGCCGCACTGGCCGTAGTCGATATTGATGACTTCCACCGCGTCAATGAGCGTCTCCAGCGTGAGGCAGGTGACCAATTGCTGTTCTTGATGCGGGAGCGGTTAGAGAGTGCTTTAGAGCCCGGTGATCTGGTGGCTCGTCTAGGTGGAGACGAGTTCATTCTGCTGGTTTCCTTTCCGGGCGATGCCCAAAGTCTGCGCCGCAAACTTGATGACGTGGAAGCCGCTCTCGGGATCGACTTTGCGTTACCTGCAGACGCTAGCCTGCATTTGGAGGCGAGTATTGGCGTGGCGACGCTTACCGGAAGCGGCGAACTCTTTCTCGATAGTCTCCTGCGCCAGGCGCAACAGGCGCTGAGCTTGGCGAAGGCGCACAAAGCTGACCGCTTGCACAGTTGGGCGATTGCGGGAGAGGAGTTGGAAACCAAACCACGTACCCTCGCCCAACGCCTGCTGGCAGAAAATGCCTTGGAAGTCTGGTATCAGCCAATTGTCGATGGTTTGGATGGCCGGGTTCTTGGAGTAGAGGCCTTGGCCCGTCTTCGCGATGAGGATGGTCGCATCATCTCTCCAGCAGAATTCCTTCCGTATCTCAAATTAGAAGAAATTCAAAATCTGAGCTGGCAACTGCTGGCGCGTGCCCTGGAGGACATCAGTGCGCTGGAGCAGGACGGCTGGCCCTTGTGGTTCTCTTTCAATGTTCCGGCTGAGTCCTTTACCCGGTTCTGCTTGCCTTGTCTGCGGGGGGTTCTTGCCGGGAGCCCCGTGTCGCCGGAACGCATCACCATGGAGATCCTCGAGGGTAGCGATTTTCTTGATCAGCCGAGCGCCGCAGAGGTGATGCGCGAAATTCGTGCCATGGGTATCCATCTTGCGCTCGATGACGTGGGTACCGCGTATGCTTCACTACAACGCCTGCGTGATCTGCCCATTGACAAGATCAAGATTGATCAACATTTTGTCCGTGCCTTGCCGGAGCATCCCGAAGATTTGCACTTTATCCGGATTCTGCAGGATCTGGCCGAAGAAATTGGCTTGGGCTTGGTGGTGGAAGGTGTAGAAAGTGCTGAAATTCTCGACGTTCTCCTCACCCTTGGGATCCCTCAATTGCAGGGCTACGCCGTAAGTAGACCGGTGCCTTTGAAAGGTCTGCGCCGTTTCCTCGAGCTGCCTCTGCGCTTGGATGGTCCAAGACCGGCAACGCTGCTTGGCTTATATGCGGGTATCCTTAGCATCCATGCGGTGATCAAGAAAACATTGCAACCCATCGGGCGGCAGCTGTTCATCCTGGAGAGCGCCCTGCGTCGTGATGGCCCCTACGATCATGCCTTGTCTCGTTTAGGCTACACACCAGGCCACCCCTTGCACCTCGCTTACCGTCGTTACCAGTCGATGCTGTCCCGCGCCCTGGCGGGAGCTGTGGAATCCGCCCGTAATCGTTATTGGCAGGATGTTGAGGTGGCGCTGCGTGATCTCCAAAAGCAAATCCTTGCCGAGCGCCAGCGGGAGATTTCAGGCAATGAAGAAGGGCGTGAGCGCCAATGAAGGGTGTAGACTTTTGGCGACAGGTACTGTCGGAAATAAGAGCGTACTTCATTGATATTGCAATACCTTGGTAATTGGCACACAGTTTGCTTGTATGGCATCTTCGATGCAATACGGAAGCGGAGGGCTCGAGATGAATTTCCCTGGCAGAATTGCGCTTGGCACAGTAATTGGTGGTGCTCTAAGCCTTTCATTACTTGGCTATAGTATGTCAGTAAGGGCTGACGACTTAAATCTTGGCGTTGCCGTCCCTGGATTGAGTCTATTCCTGGGTAATACGCCCCGTTACTATGTTGCCCCACCGGTAGTCTATGTGCCACGCCGCCGAGTCTATTACATTCCTCCGCCACCCCCGCGCGTTGTCTACTACCAGCCAGCTCCGCGCTGGCATCCTGGCCCACCGCCCTGGGCTGGGCGCTGGCATCATGGGCGGGATCGCGACTGGGATGATGGCTGGCACCGGGATTGGCATCACTGAGAATCTGCAGGAGGCAAAGGAAGACATTGAGCGTGAGCGCTGCCTTACCGCGTATCAAGCACAGTCTGAAGGGTAACTAGGAGCCGCAGCGCCTAGGCGCTTTGCTTGACGTTGATCAGAACCCTTTGCGATCATGTTGGAAATCATTCCACCAAGGATCCAGGGGGATTATGGACGCCAGCAACCAAAAGCGCCTGCTACGGGAAATGCTCTTCGCCCGCCGTTTTGAAGAGCGTTGTGCCCAAGCCTACCAAGAACGAGAAATCGGTGGCTTCCTCCACCTCTATCCGGGCCAGGAGGCCTGCGCCATTGGCGTATTGGAAAAGGCGCGCAAGGGTCAGGACTATGTAGTGACTGGCTATCGTGATCACGTCCATGCCATTCAGTGTGGCGCCGATCCCAAAGAAGTAATGGCCGAACTCTATGGCAAGGAAACCGGGTCCTCTCGTGGTCGCGGTGGCTCCATGCACGTCTACGACGCCGAGCACCACTTCATGGGTGGCTATGCTTTGGTCGGTGGTCCTTTCCCGCTAGCAGCTGGTTTTGCCAAAGCGGTGAAGCTGCGCGGTGGCGACGAGATCGCCATCTGTTTCCTCGGTGACGGTGCCAACAACCAGGGCACCTTCCACGAAACCATGAACATGGCCAGCCTGTGGAAGCTGCCGGTGCTCTTCGTCTGCGAAAACAACCTCTACGGGATTGGCACCGCCATCGAGCGCGCCTCTTCCGAAATCAACCAGTACCTGCGCGTTGCACCTTACAAAATCGCTGCTTCGCAGGTGGATGGTCAGGACATCGATGTCGTTATGGCAGAAGCGGAAAAGGCCATCCAGCACGTCCGTGAGAAGAGCGAACCTTATTTCCTGGAGCTAATGACCTACCGCCTGCGTGGTCATTCCATGTCCGATTCCGGTGCCTACCGCAGCAAGGAAGAGGTAGAGCGCTGGGCGCAGCGTGACCCCATCGGTATCTACAAACGGCGACTGGAAGAGGCCGGGGTCATGGGTGACGCCGCCTTCCAGGCCATGGATCAGGAAATTCTGGATCAGATTGAAAACGAAATCGTCCGCTTTGCCCTCGAAAGCCCAGAGCCGCGGGTCGAGGATCTGGAGCGTTATGTCTATGTAGCAGAGGGAGCGTAAGCATGGCAGAAATGATGTATTGGCAGGCCATTCTGCGTGCCCACGATGAAGAGTTGGCGCGCGACCCCCTGGTATTTGCCATGGGCGAAGATATTGGTGTAGCCGGCGGTACCTATAAGGCTACCACCGGGCTCTATGCCAAATATGGCGCCGAACGGGTGATCGACACCCCCATCTCGGAAAACAGCTACACCGGCATTGGGGTTGGCGCGGCCATGCTCGGTTGCCGCCCAATCGTCGAGATCATGAGCGTGAACTTCGCCTGGCTGGCCATGGATCAGCTCATGAACAACGCCGCCAAGATCCACTACATGTCCGGCGGCAAGATCCGCTGTCCCTTCGTGATGCGCGTACCGGGTGGCACCGCCCACCAGCTCGGGGCACAGCATTCGGCGCGTATGGAAAAAGTCTTTATGGGCATTTCCGGCCTGCGCGTGGTCACCCCAGCTACCTCCCGTGATGCCTATGGTCTACTCAAGAGTGCGGTGCGCTCCGATGATCCTGTCGTCATCATCGAACATGAGAGCATGTACAACCTCAAGGGCGAAGTGCCGGATGAGGAATTTTTTACGCCGCTGGAAGGCGTGCAAGTGATGCGCCCGGGGCGCGACTTGAGCATTTTTGCTTACAATATCAGTGTGCATTGGGCCTTGCAGGCAGCCGAACGTCTGGCCAAAGAAGGGATTGATGCCGAGGTGATTGATCTGCGTGCTCTGAAGCCCCTCGATCGTGCCGGCATTGCCGCCAGCGTACGCAAAACGCACCGTGCCCTGATCGTGGAGGAAGACGAGGCCCCGGTGGGTGTAGGCGCCGAGGTCATCGCCATGATCAACGAAGAGGCCTTCTTCGAGCTTGATGCGGCGCCCGTACGGGTGCATGCGCGGGACGTGCCCATCCCCTACAACCGGCGTCTGGAAAAAGCGGCCATCCCCAATGCCGATGAAGTCGTGGCCGCAGCGCGCAAGCTGCTGGGCAAGTAACACTGGGCGCCAGTTGGCGCCCACCCCCTTTTCTGAAATGGTGAACCATGGCTGAAGCATACGTCATCAAGATGCCCCAATTGTCGGATACCATGACCGAGGGCGTGCTGGTCTCCTGGGAGAAACAACCCGGCGAGCGCGTCGAGCGTGGTGACGTCGTCGCTACGGTGGAGACCGACAAGGCCATCATGGATGTCGAGGTCTTCCGCGCCGGCTATCTGGCCGGCCCCTTGGCAGCGGTAGATGCGGTGGTGCCGGTGGGCGAAGCCATTGCCTATCTCGTAGATAGCCCGGATGCAACGGTAGAAGTCAGTGCAAGCCCCGCAGCCTCAGTGGCAAGCAGTCCTGCACCCACCGTAGCCCCTAACGCCAATCTCAGTTATGCGATCAAGATGCCGCAATTGTCGGACACTATGACCGAAGGCGTGCTGGTCTCCTGGGAGAAACAGCTGGGCGAGCGTATCGAACGCGGTGATGTAGTTGCTACGGTAGAAACCGACAAGGCGATCATGGACGTGGAAGTCTTCCGCGCTGGTTTCCTCTCCGGCCCCCTGGTGACGGTGGACGTAGTGGTGCCCGTGGGAGAACCCATCGCCTATCTGGTCGATAACGCCGAACAAGTCTGTCGTGATACGGCCAATGCTGGTGCAGCAAAGGCGAGCAGTCCAGCGTCGAGTCCCGCTGCATCGGTGTCTGTACCATCGTCTGCCAGCCCGGCACCCAGCCCGCAGCCTGCGGCGCGGATTGCCGGTGCCCAGCCGGTGGCGCGCCCCAGTACCGGCGCTGCTAGCCCCTACGCCCGCCTGCTGGCTGGCGAGCGTGGCGTATCTCTGGAGGGCCTGCGCGGGACGGGTCCTGCCGGTGTCATTGTTGGTGCCGACGTCTTGGCGCAGGGTGGCAGCGTGTCCTTACCAGTAGCAGGGGTCTCGCCAAGTATTCCAGTGGCGCCCGCAGTACCCGGCAATGGCCGCCCGATGAGTGCTATCGAGAAGGCGATCAGTCAGGCGATGACGGCGTCGCTGAGTATCCCCGTCTTTCATGTCACCATGCATGTACAGCCCGATGCTCTCATTCGTGCGGCCAAGGCCAGTGGCGTCTCGGTCACTATTGCTCTGGCTAAGGCAGCCTCTGCTGCCATCGCCAAGCACCCGCTGATCAATGCCGCCTATCAGCCCGGCGACCGCATCGTCGACAATCGCCCGCACGACATCGGTATTGCCGCGACCACCGAAGACGGTGGCCTGGTGGTGCCGGTCTTGCGCGACGTTGCCGCACAGTCCTTGGCAGAATTGCAAGCGGCCTGGAAGCCGTTGCTGGAAAAGGCGCGCAAGCGGCGCATGAGCCCAGCGGAATACCAAAATCCGACCTTCACCATCTCTAATATGGGCATGTACGGCATCAGTCAGTTCGACGCCATCGTTACCCCCGGTACTGCGGCCATCCTTGCCATTGCCGCGACGGGACCGCAGGGCATGCCCATCACCATCACCGCCGACCACCGTGTGGTCAACGGCGCCGAGGCAGCTGCCTTCCTCAAGGATTTACAGACCGCCATTGAGCAACCGGAAAGCTGGGCGGGCAGCAGCGGGCCCATCATCCCTGAGGGTGACTATGGCACCCAAGTGCTGGTCATTGGTGGCGGCCCGGGCGGTGAGGACTGTGCGCGCGAGCTTGCCGAGCATGGCATTCGGGTTACCCTGGTCAACAACGCCCCCTACCCTGGCGGTGAATGCCTGTGGCGCGGTTGCATCCCCTCCAAGGCCTGGCGCGCCGCGGCAGATCGCATTCGCGATCGCGCCCACGACGCCGCTATGGGCATAGAGCTGGGCGCAGCGAAGCTCGACTGGGCGCAGCTGGAGAAGCATCGCCGTGGCATCCTGCAAACGCGCGGGGAAATGGCGCTGAAGACCGACCAAGGCATAAAAATCCAGGTGCTCGAAGGCTTCGCCCACTTCACCGGGCCGCATAGCGTCGAGATCAGTGGTAAGGACGCGCGCAGCCTGAGCTTTGGCGCCTGCGTCATTGCCACCGGTGCGCCGGCCTTTGTGCCGCCCATCCCGGGTGCGCAAGAGGCCTTAGCGGCGGGCGCCGCCGTAACCTCGGACACCGTCTGGGAATTGAGTGCTCCACCGAAAAAGCTCTGCGTCATTGGTGCCGGGGCCATTGGCATGGAAATGGCGCAGATGTTCCACGATTTTGGTGCCGAGGTACTGGTCCTCGAGGCCCTGCCGCGTCCAGTGGCGGAAATGGAGAAAGAGGTTGCCGAGCAGTTGATGGCGGTCATTGCCAAAAATAGCCCGCGCCTGACAGTACGTACCGGCGTGCAGGTGCAAAAAATCAGTGGTAGTAAAGGGGATGTCACGGTCCTGTACCGCGACGTCGAGGGCCAGGAGCAGCAGTACGCTGCTGATCTACTGTTGATTGCTACTGGCAAACGTCCCCATACCGAGGCCCTGCAACTGGACAAGGCCGGGGTGCAGCTCAGTGAGCGTGGCGCCATCGCCGCCGATGCCCGCTGTCAGACCAACGTGCCACATATCTTTGCTGTGGGCGACGTCATCGGCGGCTATATGCTGGCGCACACGGCCGGCCAACAGGGCCGGGTGGCGGCCGCGAACCTCCTGGGCGAACGGGCAGTCTATGATGCGCGCAAGGATAGCGGCGTGACTTTCACCCGTCCGCAAGTGGCCTTTGTCGGGCTTTCTGGTGAACAGGCCAAGGCGGCAGGCATGGACGTAGCCGAGGTCAAGGTGCCACTGTCCATCGATGCCAAGGCGATGATGACCGGCGAGACCGACGGCTTAATCAAGCTGGTAGCCGACAAAAAAAGCCAACGCATCGTTGGCGTGCATTTTTTGGCCGACCATGCCGATACCCTGGTGGGTGAGGCAGTGATGATGGTCCATGGTGAAATGACCTTGGCGCAGGTGGGCAGCGCCATCCATCCTCACCCCACGCAAACGGAGCTCTTCGGCGAAATGGCGCGGCGCCTGCAGTCACGCCTGCGGCGCTCGGCACGCAACAGCCGCTAAAGCCATTGAACGAGCGCGAGCACAAGCCGACCACTAGCCAAAGCGAAATCGCCGGGCTGCGCGGCTCGGTGATCCGTTTTTATGGGAAGATGCTGGATTTTATCATCACCATCCTCATCTTCCTCATGCTGGTTACCTTGCTCTATGCCGTTTGGAGCCTGATCGGCGATGTGTACACGGCATTTTTCAGTTTGCATCAGGAGCAGGTCATCTCCAGCCTGGTCTCCGATGTGCTCTCGGTTTTCGTTCTCATCGAGCTCTTTCGCACCTTTACCGATTATCTCGAGTATCACCGGATCCGATTGCGTGTACTGGCCGAGGTCGCCATCGTCTTCGTCCTGCGCGAACTTTTCATTGGCCTCTATGCGCATCGCCTCGGCCCTCTGGATCTGCTCGCCACGGCAGCGCTCTTGGCCGTGCTGATTGCCGCGCGCGTCGCCGCCATCCAATTTGTGCCCAAACGTGATTCCTGACGTGCCTTGACGTAGTACAGAAAAGGCGAGCAAAATAATCGGGTATTTCTGACCAGTAGCGCGCATTGAGCGTGAGGAGAATGTAGGTATGAGCACGGCTACGGAAACCATGACCAATCTTGACACCCTACCCCCGGTGATGACCCTCACCGACAGTGCGGCAGACAAAATCAAGTCCTTGATCGAAGAAGAAGGCAGCCCAGATCTCAAGCTGCGGGTATTCGTTACCGGTGGCGGTTGCTCGGGCTTTCAGTATGGCTTTACCTTTGATGAAAACGTCAACGACGGTGATACCGAAGTTGAGCAGTTTGGCGTCAGCTTGCTGGTCGATCCGATGAGCTACCAGTATCTGGTCGGTGCAGAAATCGACTACAGCGAGGGCTTGGAAGGCGCGCAGTTTGTTATCAAGAACCCCAACGCTACCACTACCTGTGGTTGCGGATCGTCTTTCTCTGCCTGAACACGCAGACAGTCCAGTGAAAAAGGGAGGCGCCTGTCTCCCTTTCTTTTTTTCCGCGGGGTATGATGCAAGACATCCTCCCCTTCGCCCCAAGGAGAAGCGCCATGACTGATGCCACTGTCGTCCCCGGACTAGAGGGAGTTCCCGCTACGCATTCTGCCATCTCCAATATCGACGGCTCTGCTGGCTTGCTCTCCTATCGTGGCTATCCCATCGCCGAACTGGTAGCGCAGAGTAACTACGAAGAAGTCGCGCTGCTATTGTTGGATGGTGAGCTACCGCAGGCCAAGGATCTGCAGCGTTTCGATGCCGGCCTGCGCGCCCATCGCCAAGTAAAGTACAACGTGCGCGAGATCATGAAGTTTCTGCCGGTGACCGGGCACCCCATGGATATGCTGCATTGCGCAATTGCCAGCCTGGGGATGTTCTATCCGCAGCAGGAACTTTCTGATGCCGAACGCGACAATGCCTCGCATCTCGATGCCATGGCCATGCGTATTATTGCCCGCATTCCTACCATCGTCGCCATGTGGGATCAGATGCGCTTTGGCAACGACCCAATTCCGCCGCGTGCCGATCTCTCCCATGCGGCGAACTTTCTCTACATGCTGCATGGGCGCGAGCCAGACCCCTTACATGCGCGCATCCTTGATGCCTGCTTCATTTTGCATGCGGAGCACACTATCAATGCCAGTACCTTCTCGGTGCTGGTCAGTACCTCCACCCTCACCAACCCTTACCACGTGATTGCCGGGGCCATTGGTACCCTGGCCGGTCCGCTGCATGGTGGCGCCAATCAGCGCGTGGTGGAGATGCTGGAGGAGATTGGCAGCGTCGACAACGTTGTCCCCTTTCTCGAGGCACGGCTCGCGGCCAAAGAGAAGATCTGGGGCTTTGGCCATCGTGTGTACAAGACTACCGACCCGCGCGCGGCCATTCTCAAGGAGATGATGGCGGACTTGGCACAGGCTGGCCACCTGCGGCAAAGCAAGCAATTTGCCATTGCCCGCGCCCTGGAAGATGCGGCAGCGGAGCGCTTGGGGCCCAAGGGCATCCACGCTAATGTCGATTTCTACTCGGGCGTTCTCTACCATGAAATGGGGATCCGCAGCGATCTCTTCACCCCCATTTTTGCCATGGCGCGTAGCGTCGGTTGGTTGGCACACTGGCGTGAACAGCTCAGTAACAATCGCATCTTCCGTCCCACGCAAAACTATACGGGTGCCCCGATGCGTGGCTATAAACCCCTTGCGGAGCGTCATACTTGATTTCCGTTCTCTCTACCCCACCGCGCCTGGTTACCAACCAGGTCGCGCCTTTGCACGAGCTGGAAGAGCATCTGATTCGCAACCAGTGCGCCATCGAGCGATGGTTCCGCTGTCAGTGGCAGACCACGCCGCCGCCCTTCTATGGCTCGGTGGATTTGCGCAACTCCGGTTTCAAACTGGCGCCCATTGATACCAATTTGTTTCCTGCGGGTTTCAACAACCTCAATCCAGAGCATGCGGCGCTGCACATTACCGCCATCCAGCATTATCTCGACCAGTATCACCCCAGTCTGGAGCGCCTGCTGCTCATCCCGGAAAACCACACCCGCAATCTATTCTATCTGGAGAACGTCGCACGTCTGGCAGAACTACTGCGTGAGGCGGGGCTGGAAGTGCGCGTTGGGTCCTGGGCGATTGAGAGTACGCAGAAACACGATTTGCCCTCGGGAGAACGACTGCTGATCGAGCCTTTGCAGCGCGTGGGCGCGCGCCTTCTAGTGGCGGGTTTCGACCCCGAGCTGATCCTGCTCAACAACGATCTATCCGGCGGCGTGCCGGAAATATTGCAGGGTATCGAACAAGATGTACTGCCACCCTTGGCGGCGGGTTGGCAGACGCGGCGCAAGAGCCAGCATTTCGCCCACTATCGGCGCCTGGCAGTGGAATTTGCCGAAGTGATCGACATCGACCCTTGGCTCATCGATCCGTTTTTTCGTCGCTGTAGCGAGATCAACTTTCTGCAAGCCGAGGGGCTGGATTGCTTGGTCAACAACGTCGATGCGGTCATTGCGGAAATTGCCGAGCGCTATCGTCATTATGGTATCGATGCGCGCCCGTTCGTTATCGTCAAGGCCGATGCCGGCACCTATGGCATGGGCGTGATGACCGCCTATTCCGGTGCCGAGCTGCGCGAGCTGAATCGCAGGGCGCGCACTCGCATGGCGAAGAGCAAGGAAGGCGTGCCAGTGAGTGACGTCTTTATCCAGGAAGGGGTCTATACCTTTGAGCAGACCCCCGAGGATTTTGTTGCCGAGCCCGTCGTGTACCTGTTGGGGCAACAGGTCCTGGGCGGCTTTTACCGCGTCCATCGCGAGAAGGGCATTGATGAAAGTCTCAACGCCCCTGGTGCCCATTTCGAGCCCATGGCCTTTGCCGAACCGGGCATCAATCCCTGTCGCAAATCCGAGCCCGATGCCCCCATCAACCGCCATTACGCCTACGGTGTCATCGCCCGCCTGGCTCTGCTGGCTGCGGCGCGCGAGGCCGAGGACTGGCGTCAGGCGGAGCGCTAAACATGCACATTGCGGTATTGATGGACCCCATCGCGGGGATCAAGCCGGCCAAGGATACGACCTTGGCCATGCTCCTGTCGGCGCAGGCGCGTGGGCACGAATGCTGGGTGTTTACCCTCGATACCCTGTCCCTGCACGATGGGCAGGCTTGGGGCCAAGTACAAGCGGTACAGGTACGCGATGAACAGGCTGATTTTTATCAGTTGGGTGAGCGCCAGAGCCTACCCCTGAGCGCCTTCGATTGTGTGCTAATGCGTAAGGACCCACCGGTGGATATGGATTTTCTCCATGCCTGTCAGATCCTCGAACATGCCGGCACCTGGGTCGTCAATGAACCAGCCTCTATTCGTCTCGCCAACGAAAAGCTCTTCCCTCTGCAGTTTTCTCGCTGGTTGCCTCCCTATTTGGTCAGCCGCGATATGAGTGAGCTGCGCGCCTTTCTGCGCGAGCAGGGCGAAATTGTCGTCAAACCTCTGGCCGCGCGCGGCGGCGAGGGGATTTTTTACCTGCATGGCGAAGATCGTAACGTCGGCTCCATCCTCGAAACGATCACCGGTCGTGGCGCCCATTTTGTCATGGCACAACGTTATCTGCCGGCTATCCGCCAGGGCGACAAGCGTATCCTGTTGGTCGATGGCGATGCCATCCCCGGTGGCATGTTACGCGTGCCCGCGGCCGATGATTTCCGTGGCAACCTGGTTGCCGGCGCCCAGGCCGTTGCCGCCGAGCTTAGCGCCGCCGAGCAGGAACTCTGCGCCGAGATTGGGCCGGTGTTGCGGCAGATGGGGCTGCTCTTTGTTGGCATCGACGTAATTGGCGAACGGCTCACCGAAATCAACGTTACGAGCCCGACCGGGGCACGGGAAATCCGCCGCTTCTTTGGCGTCGATGCTACCGAGCTGCTGTGGGCGCGGATCGAACGCGGTCACTAAGACTGCCCTTTACCGGGCAAAGCGCGGTATCATAGCGCCATGGAATTTTCTTCACTCAAAAATCATCTCCTCATCGCCATGCCCAACCTGCATGATGGCCTCTTCGACCGCAGTGTCATTGTCGTCTGCGAACACAATGCCGAGGGGGCGATGGGCGTCGTCATCAATCGCATCCTCGACATGAATATGTCCGACGCGCTCAAGGCCATTGATATCCGTCCGTCGGAAGAGATGATCCATCGCCCGGTCTACTGGGGTGGGCCGGTGAGCCCGCAGCACGGTTTCATTCTGCATCAGCCACCCGGGGATTGGGATTCTACTCTGGCAGTGAGCGATACCCTGGCCCTGACCAGCTCTCCCGACATCCTTGCCGCCATTGCTGAGCACCGCGGTCCGGAGCAGTATCTGCTGACGCTTGGCTATGCCGGCTGGGGCGAGGGGCAGTTGGAGAAAGAAATCAGTGAAAACTCTTGGCTGCATGGGCCGGTCGATCCGCGTGTATTGTTTCAACTCCCTGCCGGCGAACGCTGGCAGGAGGCGGCGCGGGTACTCGGCATCGACATGCGTCTGCTCAGTGGCGCCGCTGGACATGCCTGAGCCAAGCGGCCCTTGGTTGGGTATCGACTACGGTAGCAAACGCATCGGCGTTGCTTTTCTGGGAGAGGCGGGGCTCGGCGCGCAGCCTTTGGCCACCCTACGCAACAGCGAACAGGGCCCGGACTGGAATGCCTTGGCACGCTTGATCGGCGATTGGCAGCCACGTGCTCTGGTCCTCGGGCTGCCGCTGCAAGCCGACGGTAGCGAGGGACAGACAGCAACTGCGGCACGGCGTTTTGCCAGTGCGCTGGAGCAGCGCCACTCCTTGCCCCTATACTGGATTGATGAGCGGCTGAGCAGTCATGCGGCAGAGGCGCAAATGCGGGAGCGGGAACTCTCCCGCGCCGAACGCGATCGCTTGCGTGACCAGCTCGCCGCCTGTGCCATTTTGGAGAGTTTCTACGAGGAAGAGGCATGGCGTCGGCCTGGGACCTGAGTACCCTCATCGATTCCCTGCAGCGGGATCTGCAGGCGCAGATCGATCCACAGAACTGCGTGATGGTGGGGATCTATACCGGCGGCGTCTGGATAGCAAGGGAGCTGCACCAACGCCTCGGCATCCGCACTCCCTTGGGAGAACTCGATATTTCTTTCTATCGCGACGACTTCAGCCGCGTTGGCCTACATCCCGAGGTCAAGGCCTCGCGCCTTCCATTTTCCGTAGATGGTACGCATCTGATTTTGGTGGATGACGTCCTCTATACCGGTCGCACCATCCGCGCCGCCCTGAACGAGATCTTCGATTACGGACGGCCAGACAAGATCACCCTGGCGGTGCTGGTCGATCGTGGCCTGCGCGAGTTGCCCATCTGCGCCGATATCGTCGCCCTCAAGCTGCGTAGCAACCCCGGTGACTACATCAAGCTGCGCGGGCCAAACCCGTTGTCTCTGGAGTTTCTCCCCGGCGAAGAGGTAAGCCCAGCATGATGCCTTGGCGTATGGGCGAGCGCGACCCGCAGCGGGATGCGCAGGGCCAGCTCCGTAACCTCCTGGGGATCGAAGGGTTGCGCGAAAGGGAGATTCTGGAAATTCTCGATAGCGCCGAGTCCTTTTTGGGCGTCGGCGAACGAACGGTAAAAAAGATCCCCATCCTGCGCGGACGTACTCTAGTTAATCTCTTTTACGAGAATAGCACGCGCACCCGCAGCACCTTTGAACTCGCCGCCAAGCGCTTGTCGGCCGACGTACTGAATATTGCTGTTGCCAGCAGTAGCGTCAGCAAGGGTGAATCCCTGCTTGATACTGTCGACAACCTCCTTGCCATGCAGGTAGATGGCTTCATTCTGCGCCATCCGGAGGCCGGTGCCGCGCATCTCCTCGCCCGGCACTTAGGGGAGCGCGCTTGGGTGGTCAATGCCGGCGACGGACAACATGCCCATCCTACCCAAGCCTTGCTTGATGTATTTACCATTCGCCGCCTAGTGGGGCCAATCACGGAGCGAGTGGTGGTTATTCTCGGCGATATTTTGCATTCTCGGGTTGCCCGCGCCCTCATCCATGCCTTATCCATTCTCGGCTGCCCGCAGATTCGCGTGGTGGGTCCGCGCACCCTGGTGCCATCGGAGCTGCACAGCCTGGGCGTACACGTATTTCACGAGATCGAACCGGCACTGGCTGGGGCCAATGTCCTCTATGCGCTACGCATGCAGCGCGAGCGCATGGATGCCCAGCGAGTGCCGAGCTTGGAAGAGTATCACCAACGCTTTGGGTTGACCGCCGAGCGTTTGCGGCTTGCCGACCCCGACGCGGTGGTTTTGCACCCTGGCCCCATCAATCGTGGTGTAGAGCTCACGGCAGAGGTGGCCGATAGTCCGCAGGCCATCATCCTCGAGCAAGTCACGCATGGCCTCGCTTTGCGCATGGCGGTGCTTGCGCGGTTGGCAGGAGGCAACCCATGAGCCTGCGGCGGCGGATTCGCAACCTGCGTCTGATTGATCCGGAAAGCGGAAGCGATCGGATCGGTGACCTCGCCTTGGCCGAGGGAAAAATCCTCGGCGTAGGGGAAATTCCCGGAGATTTTCAGGCGGAAGAAGAAATCGATGGCAGTGGTTTGATCGCCTGCCCGGCGTTCATCGAGACGCAGTTTCAGGCGCATACCCCGGGATCAGGCTTGCATGGCGACCTGCGCAGTGAATTACGTGCTGCAGCGGCTGGTGGTTTTGGCAGCGTGCTGTTAGACCCCGCTACCGATCCAGTTGCTGACCAGCCCGGTGTTCTCCACGAACAGCGGGCGGCGGCAGCCGCAGCCGGGCTGCTCCGTGTATACCTGAGCGGTGCTTTGACGCGGGGCCTGGAGGGCGCCGTCCTGGCCGAGATGTCTGCCCTTGCCCAAGTTGGTGCACAGGTCTTCAGCCAAGGGCAAATGCCCGTAGCCGATAGTCAACGCCTGCGTTTGGCCCTGAGCTATGCCGCCGACCTCGGGCGCACGGTGTTTCTCTGGCCGGAAGACCTTACTCTCGCTGCGGGCGGGGTGATGGATGAAGGCCCCTTGAGCCTACGCCTGGGGCTTGCCGGGCGCCCGCAGGCCGCCGAAGAGATTGGCGTCGAACGCGACCTGCGGGTTGCGGCCCTCGCTGGCGCGCGCGTGCATTTTCCTGCCCTCAGTAGTGTTGCGGCGGTGCAGCGCGTGGCGGCGGCACGGGCGGGCGGGCAGGCGGTGACTTGCGGTGTCAGCCTGCATCATTTGCTGCTGAGTAGCGATGACGTCGGCTACTTTAATAATCACGCCAAGCTGCTCCCCCCTCTGCGTAGCCAGAAGAATCGCGCGGCCTTGTTACGCGCACTGGCGGACGGAGCCATTCAGTGCCTGAGCAGCCAACATCTGCCCTGGGGACGAGAGAGCGAGGGGCAACCCTTCGCCCAGGCACCCTTCGGCATTGCCTCGGTAGAATGGGCCCTGCCCTTGGCTTTGCGCTTGGTCGAAGAGGACGGCTTTGATCTGCTGCAACTCATACGCCTGTTCACGAGCGGCCCGGCGGCGGTCCTTGATCTTCCGCCACCGTCCCTCGCGCCTGGGGCGGCAGCCGATCTCTGTATCTTCGACCCTGACGCGGAAATCCTCCCAACACCGGAAGGCTATAGTCGCGCCCGCAACCATCCCTACGCGGGCTGGCCACTGCGTGGACAAGTACGCTACCTTTTCGTCGCTGGACAGCTTCGCCACTGCAGCGCCGCGGGATGAAACGACCCAATTCCCTCTCCTGGCTGACCGTTTTTGGCTTCGGCCTGGCCATTGTGCCGCTGGTATTGGTGATCGTGAGTATCACCCTGACCATCGCCCGCTTTGCCGAGGAGGGACAGAGTAGCATCCTGCGCGCCGTGGCTCTGAGCGACAGCGCCAATCGCATGGCCAACGCGGTGCGCTCCATGGAGCGCTACGGCTTGCAGTATACCGTCTTGCAGGACTCAGCCTTGCTCGTACTATTCCAACAAAGCTTTGAGGAATATCAGCAGGTCAGTCGACATTTCGCTGCAGCTGGCCCAAGCGCAGTCGATCAAAAAAGATTGCGACACCTCGATGAAAACCTCGCCAAGGCCCGCCGCGCTCTGCCCTTGGCCGCTTTGGAGGGTGGGCGGGGAAACTTGGATCAGGATTTCAGTACCGCTAGCCGGGAAATGCAGCAGCTGCAAGAAGATGTCAACGATGGCATCAGCGCGCAAGTGAAACACCTTGGTGACCGTGCCTTGCAGATCAAGCGCCTCACGCTCTACGAAGTCCTCTTGGCATTACCGTTGACGATTGTCGTCGCCATCTTCTTTATTATTCTCATCACTCGTCCCATCAAACGACTCGATCGCGCTATCTCCAGCCTCGGCGACGGTGATCTTGCCAGCAACATTCAGGTTAGCGGTCCTAAAGATATCGCTGCGTTAGGGGATCGGCTGGAATGGCTGCGTCAACGCCTGCAAGAATTGGAGGCGACCAAGATTCATTTTCTGCGTCAGCTTTCCCACGAACTCAAGACCCCCCTCACCGCCATTCGCGAAGGCTCGGAACTGCTGCAAGAAGATCTTGGACAGGGCTTGGCCGCTGAGCAACGGGAGATTGTTGAAATCGTCCGCGACAACAGTTTGCGTCTACAGCGCCTTATTGAGGATCTCCTGCGCTTCAGCCTCGCCGAGGGACCGGCGGTGAGTGCCGGTATGCGGCATCCCATCCCACTGCACGAGGTCCTCGAAGAGCTGCTGCTTAGTTATAAGCCCCTCTTGCGGAGCAAGGGAATGCGGATAGACAGTCAGATTGCCGAACTGTGGACGGCGGCACACCGCGACCGAATTCGCACGATTTGCGATAATCTTTTGTCTAACGCGGTGAAGTTCTCGCCGCAGGGGTCTACGCTCCGGGTGCAACTGCAGCGCGAGGGCGAGGACGCAGTCATCGATGTTATCGATGCAGGCCCTGGGGTTGCGCCCGAGGAACGTGACAAGATCTTTGATATTCTATATCGCGGCAGTGCCAGTGAATCCGGAAAAATCGAAGGCAGCGGCTTGGGTCTGGCCATTACCAGGGAATATGTTTTGAGTTATGGGGGAAGTCTTGAAATTCTCGACAGTGAAGAGCATGGGGCACATTTTCAAGTTCGCCTTCCCATTAGCCAGCACGACTCTTTTAGCCCTGGGCCTGAGCGCCTGCGCTGAAGTTGCGCCAAGCCCGCCAGCGCCGCATAGCGTTGTTCTTCAAGCTGACCAAATCGTCGTTTCCCGTGCTGCCTATCAGCAACTGCAGGAGCGAGTGGAGCAGGCAAAAAATCAAACGGCGGAAACGGCTGCCTGCACTTCTGCATCTGCCCGAGTTACCAGCCTACAAAAAGAATTGGCTGAATTGCGTGCAGGCGATCCGAGTTATCAAAATCTACAAAGTAAAATTACTGACTTGCAGAACCGCCTCAATCAGTCGCAACAACACGAAGGGGAATTGCGCAAAAAGCTCAACGAATTGATTCAGATAGAAAAAAATTCCCGTGTAGTGGGAGGACGGTAAATTGGCCAAGCAAGCGAAAGTGTTACTGGTTGACGACGACGCAGATCTTTTGCGGTTATTGTCGTTGCGCATGAAAAGTGCGGGTTACCAAGTGAGTACGGCGGCCAATGGACGCGAAGCTCTTTCCCTCTTGGCAGTTGAACATCCTGCCTTGGTGATTACGGACTTGAAGATGGATGAAATGGACGGTATGGCCCTGCTTGATGCCATTCGCCGCGACTATCCTACTCTACCGGTTATTATTCTTACCGCCCATGGCTCCATCCCCGATGCCTTACTCGCCGCCAATCAAGGGGTCTTTGCCTTCCTCACCAAACCTTTTGATGGCAAAGAGCTCATGGCCGAGGTCGAGCGTGCCTTTCAGTTGACTGCTGCCGCACCCCAGGGAAAAAGAGGCAAAGATGCCGCGGGTTGGGAGAGGATTCTCACGCGCAGCGCCAAGATGCAGGCCCTGCTCGATCAGGCGCGCTTGGTGGCGGCTGCGGATGCCAGCGTCTTTATTCATGGTGCCAGCGGCACCGGCAAGGAACTCTTGGCCCAGGCCATTCATCAGGCCAGTAATCGCCGCGACCGACCCTTTGTGGCGGTCAATTGTGGGGCATTTCCCGAGCAGCTACTGGAATCGGAACTCTTTGGCCACAAAAAGGGTTCCTTTACTGGTGCCGCTAGCAACCATATTGGCCTGTTTCAAGCGGCAGATGGTGGCACCCTCTTTCTCGATGAGATTGGTGACATGCCCCTTGCCTTACAAGTTAAGCTCCTGCGCGCCTTGCAGGAGCGGCAGATTCGTCCGGTGGGGGCGACGGAGACGATCCCCGTCGACGTACGCGTGATTTCTGCCAGTCATCGTGACTTGGAAGAGGAAATGGCCGCGCGGCGCTTCCGTGACGACCTCTATTACCGGCTCTGCGTCGTCACCCTGGAGCTTCCTGCCCTGGCAGAACGTGCAGAAGACATTCCGCTGCTTGCCGAGTATTTTCTGCGCGAGGCGGCGACACGTAATCGTAAGGATGTGCGTGGCATTGCCCCCGAGGCCATGGAGTTGCTAGTGACCGCATCCTGGCCGGGAAATGTGCGGCAGTTGGCTAATGTCATTGAACAATCCGTAGTGCTCTCCACTACCCCGCGTATCGGCGCCCCGTTGATTCGCCATGCCTTGCGCGACCGTGATGGTGAGGTTGTCCCCTTGGCCGATGCCAAGGGCCGATTTGAGATGAATTACTTGATCCAAATTATGCGCATGACCCGCGGTAACGTTAGCCAAGCCGCACAGTTGGCACAACGTAACCGTACCGAATTTTACCGCCTGTTGCGTCGCTATCATCTCGATCCGGCGACGTTCAAAGAAGATGACAGTAGCGATGAGGCGTAACCGTTAGCTAGGAGGACAACTATGCCTATGGTGAATATTCTGGCGTATCTGGAAGTTTTTATCGCACTCTTGGTTTTGGCCTTTTTGGTAGTCACCTTTTTCTATCTGATTGCCCCTCAGGGGCTGGATGTCTTTTTACGCCGGGTTGGCATCCGTCGCGGCATTGGCGCGCTCAATGCCCGTAACGTCTTTGCCGGCCTGCGCCAACTCGCCATCCTGCTCTTTGTGCTCGGTATCGCCACTCTGGCGATGATTTTCCTTCACGCTTGGCCGCGGGGCTGGCTGATTCCCGCCATCCAGGAGCTGGTTATGGCAGTGGTACTCTTTTTTGTTGGCTATTTGGGTGCCAAAGGGAAAAAAACGCCGTAGACTTAGGTATATTCGTCCAAGTTGAGAACGAGCGTACCTGACTGATGCCTACCGGCCACAGCATCCCACTGCCAACGGAGCTGGAACTGCACCGCGAGGAGTTTTTGGCCGCCGTCGAAGAGGCGGCGAGAGGGGCATTTGCCGAGCTAACTCGCGAGACGGAGGTCGCTGCTTATCTTGCTTCCTTGGATAGTGCGACGTTGCAGCACTTGCAGGAAGCACAGCACCTGCATTTTGCTTGGTTGCTCACGCAGGACAATCCACAGGCACGGGATGAGCGTAGCCGGGAACTGGGTGCGGTACATCAACGCTTAGGGCTGCCAGCCGACTGGCTGGTATTGGCTACCGGCCTGTTTTCAGCACATCTGCGTCGGGCAACAGCACCATTTGTGCGTTTTTTGCCACAATTGGATCAAGACATCCCACGTCGCCTGGCCATGGACCTGCTCGTGCAACTGCGAACCATGCGCGCGCTAGATGCCGAAGAAGAACAGATCATCGAACGCATCGATGTGCTCTTGCTCAGTGAGTCCGATGAGCAGCAATTGCTGCAGCGTATGTTGAGTAAGATCGTTCTCATCTCCGGTGTAGACGGTGCGTGGATCGGTAAGCCCAGTAATGGTAGCTTGCAGGCCATCGCCATCGCTGGCAAGCACATGGCAGAATATCTGGAACAGGTGAATATTCGGGTCGACCAAGGTGCGCAGGCCCAAGGACCCATGGGGAAGGCCTGGCGCAGCGGTAAGCCTGTGGCCATCGACGACCTGCAGAACGACCCGCTATTTCTCCCTTGGCAGGACACCCTGCAAAGCACTGGCGCCTGGCGCAGTACCATGGCTTTCCCCGTACAGGTGGCGGGCAAGCAGGAAGCATTATTTGGCGTGTACAGCCAGATTCCTCGTTATTTTTCCTCGGCCAACCGAAGACGTAGTTTGATGCACTTAACGCGGATGCTCGGTATTGCCTTGGAGAAGCAGGATCAGCGCGAACGCCTTGAGCGCAGTAATCACCTGTACCAGATTTTTTTGAGTGAAGGCGACATTCTCATGCGCTCTCGCTCTTCGCACGCGATTCTGCGGCGTACCTGCCACCGTTTGGTAGAAAATGGCCTATTCAGCAGCGCTTTTGTCGTGCGGCCAGATAGCAATGGCTATATTGTTCCGATCAGTGCTGCGGGAAAAAACAGCAATAACCTAAGCTAGGTGCGCGTACATGTCGATCAGCGCGATCCCCCCACACTGGTTGCCGCGGCTTGGCGTGAGCGGCGCTTGCAATATCACAATCATTATTGTGAAGATGCAAAGTATCAGGGTTTTGCGCCGCTCATAGCAGCGTTTGACTGGAACAGTTTGGCCGTCGTCCCCATCCTGCATCAGGATTCTCTTTGGGGCTTGCTCTGCGTGGCGAGTGCTGAGCGCGAGTATTTCGACAACACCCTGCTCTCCGCTTTGGCGCGCACGGCTAAGATGTTGGGTTATGGTCTTGATGAGCTGGCCCTGAAAAACCGGATCGAAGCGGAGCGGGAGGAGCAGAGCTGGCGGGCAGAGCATGATTTGCTGACGGAACTGCCGAATCGGGCGGCCTATCTGGCAGAGTTGCCAAAGACGTTGGAACGCAATGCGGAGCGGCTGGTTGCCGTGGGCATGATGGACCTCGATGATTTCAAACCGGTAAATGATACCTATGGGCATCCTGCCGGGGATCTGGTGTTGCAGGTGGTTGCCCGACGTCTGCGTGCTGCCGTCCGCCAAGGCGACCTTGTTGCGCGTTTTGGTGGCGACGAGTTCGCCCTGTTATTGGGAAACTTAGGCTCAATGGACGATCTAGAGCGCATTTTGCAACGGGTGCAGGAGGCAGTTCGGGAGAGAATCACCCTCACTGACGGAACCCTCGTGCAAATTGATAGCAGCCTGGGGGTTACCCTCTACCCTCTTGATGAGGCCCCTGGAGAAATCCTGCTCCGTCATGCCGACCAAGCCCTCTACGCGGCGAAGAGTCAGAAGTCTACCCGCGAGAGGTCCGTTAGCCTCTATGACGGGATTGACGACGCAGCGCTTTCGCCAAACTCCCCTGTTGCTGAGATCCCTCCCGATCAGTCCGGCACGCCATCGGCTGCGGGCGCTTGCTCTGTAAATTCCAACGCTGCGGAGTTCAAACAGTAGCGTAGACCAGTAGGCGCCGGTCCGTCGGGAAAGACGTGACCGAGGTGACTATCACAACGCGCACAGCGGATTTCCGTGCGGAGCATGCCATGACTGGCGTCGCGCAGTTCGCGAATGTGGTCATTGGCAAAAGGGGCAGTGAAGCTTGGCCAGCCAGTGCCCGAGTCAAACTTTTCTCCCGAACGAAAGAGTGGCAGATGGCAAAGGGCGCAAACAAAAGTGCCTTTGCGTTTTTCCTCGAGCAAGCCCCCGCAGAATGGTGCTTCGGTGCCATGCTCAAAGAGTACATGGCGTACCTCTGCGGAAAGATGGCGCCCGCGTCGCGCGCGTTCCTCAGCATTGATCGGAGTGAGATCATAGCCTGCAGTCGAAGTCTTCATGCCTTCCTCCGGTATTCTGGAAACATCGCCGCCAGCGCGTGGATTTTTGGCTGTGCGACCGCGCAGATGTATGGTTGCCCTGGATTACGCCGCGCATAGTCTTGATGGTAGGCCTCTGCAGGATAAAATTCTTGCAAGGGCTCCAATTCGGTGACGATAGGTTGTGCGAAGCACTCCCCTTTTTCGAGTTGGGCAATATAGGCGCGGATCATATCGGCTTGGGCATCATTCAGGAAGAAAATGGCCGACCGATATTGACGACCAATGTCGTTGCCCTGGCGGTTGCGTTGCGTAGGGTCGTGGGCCACACCAAAAAAGACCTGAAGGATCTCGCCAAATTGCAGCTTTTCCGGGTCGTAACGTAGCTCTACCGCCTCGGCATGATTGGTGGCACCGCTGCAAACGGAACGGTAATCGGCTTCTTCCCGCCGCCCACCGGTGTAGCCCGAGACTGCTGACTGCACTCCGGCCAGTTCGCGATATACACCTTCGACACACCAGAAACAGCCGCCGGCGAGGATGATTCTACCCGGCAAATCTGCCTCTGGGTCCTGCCAGTCGGGGAGGGGGAGGGCATGCGTTAGCATCGGACAAGCTCCTGAATAAGTGCCGTACTACGCCGTTCAAGATAGTCCTTCTTGGGCTGCTGCTGCAAGGTGATCAGCGCGAAGGAGAATTTTTTCCAATCCAGAGATGAGCCTGAAGGAGGGGCAGGAGTGAGGCTGTCAGGCGGCTGAGTGTTGGGCATTGTTGATGGAACGAAAGAGCTTTGCCCGAGCC
>NZ_JBFRXP010000008.1:0-130622 GCF_041146875.1 Acidithiobacillus sp. IBUN Pt1247-S3
ATCGTCATGAATGACGACCCCGGCTTCCGCCAAATGACCGACCATGGGCATGTAGCCCCGCTCTCCCTTGTAGGTCCACTCGGCTGTGCGTTTTTCGGCAAGGATTTGCGTGGCATCCATGTCCAGCGTGTGGGTGTGACGCCCGAGCTTCCGCAACCGGCGCGCAACCACCCGTTGATTCACGCGGCTCAGACCGTCGAGTCCCGCTCCGGCTCCGGTGCGTCGCAACCAATCCCCCGTCGCATCCGTGCTGGGCAGCGCATCCAGATGCAGCAGGCGCCGCAATACCGGGTCTGCATGAATCATCCGTAGATCCTCCAGAGAACGTCCCCCGCCGGTCAACATCAACACCAACGGCAAGGCCTGCTGGATCGCAGCGTAGGCATGACCACTGCCCGGCTTCGGCATCTCCCGCTCCACCCAGCGCGAAAACTGGATGCCGTACAAATACTCCCCAAAAAGCGTCAGCCCCGCCTGTGCGGTCATTGATTCTTCCGTTGCCTGCAACTGGAATGGAAGCACGCTCTGTGCCATCTTACTCATCGCCCCTCCTGCAAGTTCACCTTCTGGGTGATGCTTTTCGACAAAGCTATTCTAACAGAAATGCTTGCAGATCGGGGCCTTATCTATCTACCTCGTTACAGCAATCGCGGAATTAGGGTAAGGTCTTGCCCCTTGCCCAAAAGCTTGTCTCCAAATGGTGCAGAGAGTTTCTCGCTTATTACCCGTACTGCCCTGTACGCATTCCCGCCAAGCGCTTGACGGCAGAGGGCTTTCTCCCTATGATTCTGGCCTTTTCCGGCAGCGCCCGCCGGTAGTCCCTTTGCTGGAGGTTCAGATGTACGCGGTATTTGAGAATGGTGGTAAGCAGTATCGAGTTGCAGTGGGTGACAAGCTGCGTCTGGAGAAAATGGAAGCCGAAGCTGGCAGCGAGTTGGTTCTCGACCGCGTATTGATGCTGGGCGAAGGCGAAGAAGTACAGGTGGGACAACCGCTCGTGGCTGGCGCCACTGTCAAGGCCACCGTGTTGAGCCAGGGGCGCGCCGACAAGATCCACATCTTCAAGATGCGCCGCCGCAAGCATTTCCGTAAGCGTCAGGGACATCGTCAGTACTTTACCGAAGTACGCATTACCAGCATCGACGCCTAAGCAAGGAGCAAACCAATATGGCACATAAGAAAGCAGGCGGTTCTTCGCGCAATGGTCGCGATTCCGAGTCCAAGCGCCTGGGCGTCAAGCGTTATGGCGGGCAAGCGGTCATCGCTGGCAACATCATCATTCGCCAGCGCGGCACCCAGTACCACCCAGGCGCCAACGTCGGCATCGGCAAGGATCATACCCTCTTCGCCCTGAGCGATGGTGTGGTACAGTTTGAACGCAAGGGTCCGCGCCAGGTGCGCACCGTCAGCGTCATCAACGGCTAAAAACAGCCATCGGGAAAGCCCCGCCCCGGTTCTGCGGGGCGGGGTTTTTTCATGCAATTTCTCGACGAAGTCCGCATCGTGGTCGGGGCCGGCACCGGCGGCCACGGCTCTGTCAGTTTTCGCCGGGAAAAATTTATTCCCTTTGGTGGCCCGGATGGTGGTGACGGCGGACGTGGCGGCGATGTCTACCTCGTTGCGCACGAAAACCTCAACACGCTGATCGACTTCCGCTTTCAGCGTCGCTATCGCGCCGAAAACGGTCACGGTGGTGCAGGCCGACAGATGACCGGACGCGCCGGCAAAGATCTGGAAATTGCGGTGCCCATTGGCACCCTGATCTATGACGAAGACACCCGCGAGTTGCTCGGTGACCTGCGCGAAGGCCAACAACGCTTGCTCATAGCCAAGGGAGGGCGCGGCGGCCACGGCAATCTCTGGTACAAGACCAGCGTCAACCGCGCGCCACGGCAATTTGAAAAGGGCGGCATTGGCGAAGAACGAAACCTGCGCCTGGAACTGCGCCTGCTTGCAGACGTCGGCCTTCTCGGGCTACCCAATGCCGGGAAAAGCACCTTCATCCGCGCCGTCAGTGCCGCCAAACCGAAAGTCGCCAGCTATCCCTTCACTACCCTGCACCCGCAGCTGGGCGTGGTACGCGTAGGGGAACACGAATCTTTTGTTCTTGCCGACATCCCCGGCCTTATCCCTGGCGCTGCCGAAGGCGCAGGCCTCGGCACACGCTTTTTGCGCCATCTTCGCCGCACCCGCCTGTTACTGCATCTGGTCGATATTGCACCGCTAGAAGAAAGCGACCCGGCCGAGAACGTCACTGCCCTGGCCACCGAACTCGCGGCTTACAGCAGCGAACTGGCCAGCCGCCCGCGTTGGCTGATTGGCAATAAAGCCGACGTCTTGCTACCCGAGGAGGCAGAAGAACGCTTCCGAGCCATTTGCCAGGCTCTTGCCTGGGATGGCCCAGCCTTTCTCGTCTCGGCAGCGACCGGGGCCGGCTGCAAGGAACTGGCGCAAGCCATTTGGCGCGCCCTGCCGGAACTTCCGCCTGCCCCCGAGCCGCGCAGCGATGTCGATTGGGAAGAAGAAGACGAAACCGCAGAGGAAGGGAACTGGGGCGAGGAGGATTGGGGCGATGCCGATTGGGATGACGAGGACGCGGAGGAGGAATGAGCCGCAGCGAACTCGTAGAAACCCGGCGTTGGGTCGTCAAAATTGGCAGCAGCCTGCTCACCAGCGATGGCAAGGGTCTGAACCACCCCGCCATCGCTGGATGGGTGGCGCAACTTACCCAGTTGCGCAAGCAAGGTCTGGAAATGATCCTGGTGAGCTCTGGCGCCGTGGCAGCGGGTATGGAGCGCCTCGGCTGGCAGACCCGTCCTCGCGCCTTAGCCGAATTGCAGGCCGCGGCTAGTATTGGCCAGGCCGCCCTCGTTCAAGTCTACCAGGGGTATCTGCAAGCCGGGGGCATGATTGGTGCCCAGGTACTCCTTACCCATGAGGACTTGCGTGATCGCCAGCGCTATCTCAGCGCCCGGGCGACCCTACGCACCCTATTAGAGATGGGCAGCTTGCCGATCATCAACGAGAATGATGCCGTCGCCAGTGCGGAACTGCGTTTTGGCGACAACGACACCCTGGCGGCCATGGTAAGCAATCTGCTCGAAGCCGACCTGCTGGTGATTCTTACCGACCAGGCGGGACTCTATGAGGCCGATCCGCGCCAACAACCCAATGCCGCCCTTCTTCACGAAGTGCGTGCGGGTGACCCAGAGTTGCTGGCGATGGCCGGGGGTGCGGGCACCGGGGTGGGCACCGGCGGCATGCGCAGCAAGGTCATGGCCGCAACCCGAGCGGCACGTTCGGGCACCAGCACCATTGTCGCCAGTGGGCACGAGCCCGAGGTGCTACTGCGCCTGCAGCGTGGCGAGGTCCTCGGCACGCGTTTTCACCCGCAAATCCCCAAACTCACCGCACGCAAACGCTGGTTGCTCGGGCAACTGCGCCCGACGGGCACGCTGCAACTGGATGCCGGTGCCGCCCGCGTCTTGCGCGACAAAGGTTCCAGCCTCCTGCCCGTGGGCGTGACCGCCGTCGAGGGCGTATTTCAGTGCGGTGACCTTGTCTCTTGCTGCGACCCCGAAGGGCGGGAAATTGCCCGCGGTCTGATCAATTTTGCCAGCGCCGAAGTCCTGGCTCGCCTGGGGAAGAACAGCGCTGAAATTGCCGAGCTTTTTGGCGAGCAGGAAGCGGTTGAGCTGATTCACCGCGACAATCTCGCCCTGCTCCCCTAAGTCCTAGACATGTCCCTCCGGGGCGAGCACACAATAGTGCTCGCTATCCCCAATTTCCACTTGCAAGGTGGGATGGTGGATATGAAAATGCTCCGACAACTCTTCGGCAAGGTGATGTAAAAAATCGTCACCGTGCAGTCCATCTGGCATTAGCAGGTGTGCAGTCAGCGCATTTTCGCTGGTGCTCATGGCCCAAATATGCAAGTCATGTACTTCTTCTACCCCCGGCTGGTCCAGCAAAAACTGGCGCACAGCAACGGCATTGATGCCCATGGGCACCGCATTCAGGGCCAAGCCCACCGACTCGCGCAGCACACCCCAGGTAAACCAGACAATAAACGCACTCACCAAGATACTGACAGCCGCGTCGAGCCAGAGCCAGCCGGTGAACAAAATCGCGATCCCAGTACAAACCACCCCAAGAGACAGCGCTGCATCACCAGCCATGTGCAAAAAAGCGGCGCGCAGATTGAGGTCCTCTTTTTGCCCGGCAGCAAAGAGGAGGGCCGTGGCGGTGTTGATGACGACACCAATGGCAGCCACGATGATAATGTCCCAGGCCGCAACCGGCGCCGGCTGCAAGAGGCGCAAGACTGCTTCCCACACAATGCCGCCGGTAACGAGAAGCAGAAATACCGAGTTCCCCAGGGCAGAGAGGATCGAAGCCCCGCGCAGGCCGTAGGTAAAGCGTAACGAGGGAGCACGCTGGGCCAGCCGGCTACCGCCCCAGGCCAGCAGCAAGCCAAAAACATCGGCAAAATTGTGCCCAGCGTCGGCTAGTAGCGCGAGCGAGTCACCGAGGATTCCGAAAGCAACTTCCACCAAAACAAAGGCAAAATTCAGGCAGATGCCAATGGCGAAGGCACGGCCGAAATTTGCTGGCGCATGGCTGTGACCGTGATGGTCATGCCCGTGATGGTCATGCCCGTGATGATGATCCTGGTGGTGATGATCAGACAGGTCCGCCGTGTGCTGCATTGCCCCTCCCAAGGTCCGTTAGCGTGCAATTGTACGCGCCGATTCGCGCGCTTGCATCCAGCAGGTGGATTTGCGTTTAATATGGGTAGAGCGTCTGCGCAGGAAGTCAAATCATGAAGCGCGTCATGTTGTTTCTGGCAACCAATCTGGCCATATTGGTCGTCTTGAGTATTTCCTGGACGATTCTCTCCCATCTCTTCGGTTTTGATCAGGCCAGTACGGGCATACAGCTTCCGTCATTGCTGTTTTTCTCTGTGCTCTTCGGCTTTGGCGGCTCTTTCATCTCCCTGCTGATGTCGAAATGGGTAGCCAAGCGTAGCGTCGGCGCTCGGGTGATTCAGCAGCCCAGTAACTCCAGCGAACAGTGGCTTTTGCAAACCGTTCAGCGGCAGGCAACTGCAGCCGGGATTGGCATGCCCGAGGTCGCCATCTACCCCTCGCCGGAAATCAACGCTTTCGCGACCGGGGCCAGCCGCAATCATGCCCTGGTTGCCGTCAGTAGCGGTCTCTTGCAGCAGACGAATGCCGATGAAGCGGAAGCGGTACTCGGGCATGAGATTGGGCACATCGCTAATGGCGACATGGTCACCCTGACCTTGATCCAGGGCGTGGTGAACACCTTCGTGATTTTTTTTGCACGCATCATTGGCAATCTGGTCGATCGCGTCGTTTTCCGCAATGACGAGGGGAACGGTATCGCCTACTGGATTACCACCATCCTCGCCGAGATGGTCCTTGGCGTGCTCGCCAGTATCATCGTCCTGTGGTTTTCGCGCCAGCGAGAGTTTCGCGCCGATGCCGCGGGCGCGCGATTTGCGGGACATAACAAGATGATTGCCGCCCTGGAACGACTGCGTGCCTTGCATGAACCGAGCCACTTGCCCAAAGCCATGGCGGCCTTTGGCATCAATGGAAATAGCGGCATGGCCCACCTGTTCATGAGTCATCCACCGCTGGAAGAGCGCATCGCGGCCCTGCGCCAGCAGAGCTGAGAGTGTTAGCTACCCTGCCCCTCCAGGGAGCAAACGCCTTTTTCTTGCATGCCCTTGCAGGTACCGTAGAGCGAGAGGCTGTGATCGGTAATATGAAAGCCGCGCTCGGCAGCGATTTCCAGCTGGCGGCCTTCCAGGGTTTGGTCAAAAAATTCCAAAACCTTGCCGCACGCAGTGCAGACCATGTGATCGTGATGCCCGCTTTCATTCAGCTCGAAGACGGCGCGGTCGCCCTCAAAATGGTGTCGGCGAACTAGCCCCGCCATCTCGAATTGGGTCATGACCCGATAGACGGTTGCCAGCCCAACTTCTTCACCAGCGTCGAGGAGTTGTCGATAGACTTCCTCAGCGGTGAGATGCCGGGTATCGCTCGCCTCCAGTATCTGCAAAATCCGCAGACGCGGCAGGGTAGCCTTGAGACCGGCGCGTTTCAGTTCTTCACTATTCATGCAATCCACAATGGCAAGTAGCGCTCTGTTTTAGTAGCATAGTGGCACCGTACGCCCAAGACAAGGACTATGCGCACACTCTCTCTTCTCGCCAGCTCCCTCCTCGTCTGCACTGCGCTAAGCGCTTGCAGTATTTATCGCGTCAATGTGCAGCAAGGTAACGTTGTCAGCCAGAAAGAACTGGCACAGATTCACAAAGGCATGGACAAGGCCGAGGTAAGCGCTGTGTTAGGCGCACCGCTGCTGCAAGACCCGTGGCACTCGGATGAATGGGTGTACAGCTACAGCGACAAGCCCGCCTACGGCAGCACCACCGTGCGCAACATCATGCTGCATTTTGGGCAGGACGGTGCCCTGCAAAGCATCGGCGGGGATGTGCACGCGTTGCAAGGTGAAAAGCAGGGCTGAAAACTCAGCCCTAGTTTTTCGCTACCCGCTGAATACCGTAGACCTGCCGCGCACGCTGGCCAAAACGCTGCACCATGGTCTCGGCTGCCTGCTTGAAGATAGGCTCTAAAAACGCACCGATTAAACGGCTGGCGAACTCAAAGCGCATGTCCAGGGTCACGCGTGTGCCCCCTTCTACCGGTTCCAGTTGCCAGAGCCCTTCCAGAAAGCGGAAGGGGCCATCCACTAGGCGCACCTCAGCCAGTTTGGGGCGTTGATAGCGATTGCTGGTAGAGAACGCCTTGCCAAAGGAATTGTGGGCAATACGAATCTCGGCCACTACCTCGTCTCCCCGATCCTGAAGGATGCGCGTGGCGCCACACCAGGGCAGAAATTGCGGATAACTGCGGATATCTTCGACTAGGGCAAAAATCTCTTCGGCGCTGTAGGGCAACACCGCCGTCTTGCGGATATGGTGCATTGAGCTCCTCGACTCAGTAACGGCGCGAACCCAACGCTCGCGCCTGAATGCGACGATCGACCTGGGCAAGCACCCACTCCAGCGGACGCCGCCACCAGGGTCGACGCCGCCAGTGCTCCGCAGAAATCTCTCGGGAGCGGGCAAATTCGCGCAGAAACAGGGTGCGCAGAAGGGTCAGAGGAGGCAAGCCTGTTATCTCCAGGTTTAGCTCGCGGTTGAACCAAAGGCTCAAAAAATCGAGATTGGCCGAGCCAACACTCCCCCATTGACCATCCACCAAAATATATTTGGCGTGCAGGAAACTATCCTGATATTCGTAAACGCGCACACGATGTCGCAACAGTTTTTGATAATACGCCTGAATACCCAGGCGCAAAAGGGGATGGTCTGTGACCCGCCCGGCCAGCAGCACGCGCACGTCAACGCCACGGCGCACCGCAGAGTACAGGGCGGAAAGGACGATGGGATCGGGATTGAAATAGGGCGTGGCTAACCACAGGCTCTCGCGCGCCGAGCGAAAGGCCGCCAGATAACGGCGGCGGATGGTAAAGCGATCCGGCGGCGAGCCGGCGAGCAGGCGAACGACGACGTCAGGATCCGCGTCCATTGCGACGCTGGGCAGAGCACGCAGCTCCTTGCGCGACAAGGGGCGATTTTTCAGGAAGAGATGACGTACCAAGGGCACGATCGGACCCCGGCAGGCAAAGAGCATTTCGCGGTAGGGAAGCTGTCCTGGATTACTGCACAGCCAAGCGTCGGCGAGGGCAAAACCGCCTACTGCCAGCCATTCCTGATCGATGAGCACAATACGCCGATGGCTACGGCGCAGACTCTTCTCCCAACCGCGCCAACCCACGCGATGATACCACTCGAATTCTCCTCCAGCAGCCTGTAGGCGCTGTATCCAGCGCTCGGGGAAGCCATGGCTTCCTAAAGCGTCCAGACGCAGATGCACACGCACACCTTCGCGCGCCTTCACACAAAGAATATCGAGGATCTCCTCCGGCCAGTTACCCACCTGGAAGATATAATTCTCGAAGAGAATTTCGTGCTCTGCGGCACGTAGCCGTTCCACCAGCCAACGTGCAATTTTTGGCATCTCGGCAAGCAGGGTCCAGTCCTCTGCTGGCAGCCAGGCCGGGTTACGCTGCCGCTTCATTCTTCTTTTCCCGGACACTTTTCATGCAATCGTGTCAGTTTCTCTGCTGCTTTCCGATCATTTCAGTCTACCCCAAGCACTGCGCAGGGACTACGACGCGGCTTACGCGGTGCATTGTGCGTCGCGGCGCGCTTTGCGCTAAGATCGCCGCTCTGATCTGGGGATTGTGGATGATATGAGCAGCAGTACCATTGCCCTCAATCGTGAGGCGAAGCACGAGTATTTCATTGAAGAGCGGTTCGAGGCCGGCATCGCCCTCGAAGGCTGGGAGGTGAAGTCTTTGCGTGCAGGGCGCTTGCAGCTCAAAGACAGCTACGTGGTCATCAAAAATGGTGAGCTTTGGCTCCTGGGTGCGCATGTCAGCCCTCTGCCTACCGCCAGCACCCACATTCAGCCCGATCCTACCCGTACTCGCAAGCTGCTGATGCATCGCCTAGAAATCAATCGCTTGATTGGCGCGGTGGAGCGCAAGGGCTTTACCATCGTCCCCTTGGCGATGTACTGGAAACAGGGCCGCGCCAAGACCGAGATTGCCCTGGTCAAAGGCAAGCAGGAGCATGACAAGCGCGCGACCCTGAAAGAACGCGAGTGGCAGCGCGACAAGGCACGCATCCTCAAGGGTGGTGCGCGCGATGGCTAAGGGGCAGGAAGCGGGCGAACACCACCTGCTGCACGCTCTGCTGCTCTTCGCCTTTGCCTTCTGGCTCTTTGCCTTTCATACCGGTAACGCCAGCCTTTGGGACATCGACGAACCCAACAACGCCCAGTGCCTGAAGGAGATGATCGCCCACAACAACTATGTGGTGCCTACCTTCAACGGCCACCTGCGGCCCGACAAACCTATTCTCAATTATTGGCTGATGGACTTGGGCGTGCGTACCCTGGGCATGAACAGTTGGGGCTTGCGCATGGGCTCGGTGCTCATGGGTGCGCTGCTGGTGCTATACCTGACCTTGGCATTGCGACGCCTATTGGGCGCGCGCGCGGCTTTGCTTACTGGGCTATTTACCGCGACGGCATTACACAGCCAGATCATTTTTCGCGCGGCGGTGCCCGATCCGCTGCTAATCCTCTTGGTCACTATTGCCTTATTGAGCTATCTACGCGGCTACCTGTACCCCGAAGAGCGGCGCTGGCAATATCTCGTTTCCTATGCCGCTATGGGCCTGGGCACCCTCACCGAGGGGCCAATATTTTTTCTGCTGCCTGGTTTAATTATTACGGTCTTCTTGCTACTGCGCCGTGATCTTCCACATCTTTGGCGGGAAGGACAATTGCGCTGGGGCCTGCCGATCTTTCTCGTGCTCACCTTGCCCTGGTATATCGCCGTGGGCATCGAGACCCACTGGCGCTGGGATCTGCTTTTTATTGCTCAGCAGAATGTTGCCCGCTACACCGGTGCCATGCAGGGACACCAAGGACCCATCTTCTACTATGTAGTCACAACCTTCCTCGGCCTGCTCCCTTGGTCGGTCTTTTTCCCGCAGATGTTTGCAACTTTGTGGCTGCAGCGGAAAGAGTATTTTCGCTCCCGTCCCGATCTGGTGTTTTTTGGCCTTTGGGCGGGGATCTGGATCGCATTCTTCAGCCTCGGCGCCACCAAACTACCCAACTATGTTTGGGAGGCCTACCCGCCGCTGCTCGCCCTGCTCGCCTGGCGCATGGATATTGCCCTGAGCGGAGTGCATGCCTTCTGCGGCCGGGGCGTGATTGCGTCGCTGCTGGTGCTGGGGGCGATTGGCGGGATTCTGTTGGGGCTGGGTGCGACCCTGGTGCCGGACAAGATTCCCCCCCTGGGCTCGGTCGCCTATCTTGGTTTGCCCTATATCGTTGCCGCGCTTCTCGGTCTGTACTTTGTTTATCGGCATCAGTTTCTCGGCGTCATTGGTAGCCTTGGGGCAGGAGCCGTGGCCCTGGCCTTTTGCATGATCTTGCTGCTCATGCCCGCGCTCGACCACCTCAAGCCCTCAGTCACCATGGGCGAGATGGTACACAGCATGGGTGGCGACAAACCCTACGCCATTGCCACCTGGAACTGGTGGGAACCGAGCTATCTCTTTTACGCCGGTCGTGGGGCAATGACCGCCACGCAAATCAAGCAGCCCGAGCGGCAGATTCCGGCGCTCCTTGCGCGTACGCATGGCCCGTTGTTCCTGGTCCTGCCGGAAAAAGACATCAAAGCACTGCGTCCCAAGCTCACCGCGCAGGAAAGCATGACGGAACTCTACGCAGCATACGAGCTCTATAGCCGACACAATATTGCCCTGGTACGGATCAATGCGAAATAAATCCCTCTTTCTGCGTTTTATGGTTCTCTGCAGCACACTGCTACTGCTCAGTGGCCTCAGTTTGCAAGCCGCTTGGGGACAGGGTGCGCCAGCAGACCATGATGAAGACTTCTGGAAGGCCCTGACCCACACCCAGTACATTCAGGAGGGGAACAAGGGGCCAATAGTCTATTTGTTCATGGACCCCAACTGCCCCTACTGTCACCAACTATACACTTGGTTACAGAATCCGGCGGCGGCGAACAAAATACGGCTACGGGTAATCGTTGTTGGCTTTCTCACTCCGTCGAGCGAAGCGAAGGCGGCGGCGATCCTCGGTGCCAGCAATCCGCGCGCTGCCTTGCAGAAAAATGAAGACGGTTTTGCCATCCATGACGATGCGCCGGAAGGCGGCATTGCGCCCGCTGCGCCTGCCCTGGTGAAGAAAGAGGCGGGAATCTTACACAGGAATTTTGCCTTTCTCATGGGCAAGGAATCTCTGCTCAGCGACGTTCCTCCAAATACCGCGACTGTTCCTCTTTTGGTCTATCTCTACCACGGCCAAACGCGCTACCTCCCCACGCTTCCAGACTATCAGCAATGGCAAGAAATCCTGCACAGCAATTAGGCGTTGCCCGACTATCTCCAGTCCTGGCGGCAGTTTCTTTGCTGGCGGGACTCACAGCATTGGGAGCAGTGCTGTATCTGCAATTTGCCGATATCGTACAGCCTTGTAGTCTATGCATTTATCAGCGTTTAGCTGACTTAGCGATGTTGCTTGCCATTGCCGTGGGATTTTTTATTGCACGACGTTGGCTCTGGACCCTAGGAGTACTCGCGGCATTGACGGGAGCGGTACTGGCGGGATGGCAGTGGCACTTGACGAGCGCAGCGGCGCGTCAGGTCCACGCCTGCGCTGCCATCCAACTGCTGCCTAGTCAGGGCTTCTCGTCGGACAGTTTTGCCGGAAATCTGGCTACGGCGCTAGCCGGGCACGGCTCCTGCGCCGTGGCCGGGCAACAGAAAATCGCCGGCTGGCCAATCACTCATTGGAGTCTCGCTTTTTTCCTCGTTTGCGCCGCGCTGCTCCTGCTTGCAGTGCTCAGCGCGCGGCGGCGCTGAGGGCAGCCTGCGCTGCCGCCAGGGCCCGCCCGGTATAAGAGCGGCCAAAGAGCAGCCAGTGATTGAGTAGGTGGTAGAGCTGGTAGAGGGGACGCCGAGCTGCGTAGCCCGCGGCATCGAAGTCGGGGGTCGCCAGCTCTTGATAACGCTGCCAGAACTGCATCGGCGGCTGGGCAAAGAGCTCAAGCATGGCGAGATCCATCTCTCGGTCGCTTACGGCAACGGCCGGATCAAAGAGCCAGACGCCACCATCTACAGCGGCACCCCAGTTACCGGACCAGAGATCGCCGTGGGTGAGGGAACCTTGTGGGGCATGATCGCGCAAGATCTCCGGTAGGGCCCCGAGTAGATTTTGCAAGAGTAACTTTTCCTCGCGCCGCAAATCGATTTGCGCGAGCAAGATTGCCAAACGCTGCTCGTGCAAGAACGCTAGCCAGTCTGCCGCCGTGCTTCCCGAGGTCTGCTGATTGTGCTGCAGGGTAGCCCCGAGAAAATTGTTGCGCGCCCAACCAAATTGCGGCCACGCTGCGCGATGCAAATTGGCAAGAACCCTGGCCAGTTCGCTCCAGGCATCGACGCCCTTGTGCTGAAAGGCAAGTAGTTGCAGGGCAAGAACACTTTCCCACGCAGCATCCCATAAACCAAAGACCTGGGGCACCGGGGCACCCGCTGCTTGTAACGCACGCAGACTATCGGCCTCCGCCTCTGCCTGCTCGCGCGCCTTGCCCACCTTGAGAAACAGGGATTGGTCGGCGCTATGGGCGCGAAAAATGCGAAAAAAATCGCTGGCACCACTGGCCTCAACCTGCCAGTCTCCACCAAGTTTCTGGTTTAGCAGGCGTTCGAGGTCCATTGCTTACTCCAAATCACATCCGCGCAGCGTGGCCACCGTACGCAAGGCAGCGGCCCGGCTCTCCGCCAGAATGTTGAGATGCCCCATCTTGCGCCCCGGACGTGCTTCTGTTTTTCCATAGAGATAGGGCTTGACCTGTGGGTGACAGAGCCAAGTGTCCCAATCAACACCAGCGTCCTGCCAGAGCTCACCGAGCAGGTTCTGCATCACCACCGGCGAAAGAAGCCGCGTGTCGCCCAAGGGCAAGCCGGCCAAGACACGTAGCTGTTGATCAAACTGACTATGCACGCAAGCGTCCAAGGTGTAGTGACCACTGTTGTGCGGGCGCGGCGCCATCTCGTTGAGGAGCAGCTTGCCGTCTTCGGTTAGGAAAAATTCGACCGCGAGGACCCCCACGTACCCCAGGGCCGCGGCCACCCGCCAGGCCCAGTGCCGCGCCTGTTCCTGCAGTTCTGCGGAAAGCTCGGAAGGCACGATGCTGAGGTCCAAAATTCCCTGCCGATGACGATTTTCGGCAATCGGATAAAAGACCGCCAGACCATCGCTGTTGCGCGCAAGGACAACGGAAAACTCCTGCCGCAGCACTACCCGCGCTTCGAGAACGGCGGGCCGATGTCCGAGTTGCTGCCAAGCCGACGCCAACTGGGCAGCATCTTCTATCGACACCTGACCCTTGCCATCGTAGCCATCTTGCGCCGTCTTGAGGATTGCCGGAAACGCAATTTCGGCCGCCATCGGCAAATCAGCTTCCTGTTCCAACATTGCAAAAGGGGCGGTGGGTAGACCCAACTCACGGAAAAAGGCCTTTTCCAGGCGCCGATCCTGGGCAATGCGCAGGGCCTCTATGCCCGGACGCAGGGGCCGCCGCTCGGCGCAATATTCGAGTGCTGGCACGGGAATCTGTTCGCGCTCGACCGTAATGGCAGCAACACCAGCACAAAACTCCGCCAGTCCGGATTCATCCGTGAACGGCGCGCAGAAGTGTCGCGCCGCGACCTCTGCCGCCGGCGCATTGGGATCGGGGTCGAAGACCCAAACGGCATAGTTGAGTCGGCGGGCGGCCAGGGCAAACATCAGGCCCAGTTGCCCGCCGCCAAGAACGCCGAGGATGCTGCCAGGAGGAATCATGGCGCGGCCGGGGGTATGGTGCTCTGCAGTGCCTGCTCGGTTTGTGTCGCACGGAATTGCTGCAGACGAGCATGCAAGTTGGAGTCGTGTAGCGCCAATTGCGCCGCGGCAAAAAGGGCGGCATTGGCAGCCCCGGCTGTGCCAATGGCAAAGGTAGCGACAGGCACGCCCTTGGGCATTTGCACAATGGAAAGTAGGGAGTCCTGCCCCTGCAAATGCCGCGAGGGTACCGGCACGCCCAATACTGGAATCAAGGTCTTGGCGGCGAGCATGCCCGGCAGGTGGGCAGCACCACCGGCGCCAGCGATGATGGCATGCAGCCCACGCGCGGCGGCCTCTTCAGCGTATTGAAAGAGGAGATCGGGGGTACGATGGGCGGATACTACGCGAGCCTCATAAGGTATCTGCAAGTCCGCGAGAGTCTTGACGGCAAACTGCATCACCTCCCAGTCGGTTACGCTGCCCATTACCACACCGATAATCGGCCCCTGCTGCATTGTTCTCTCCTTCGGCACTACGCCGGAAACCAGCTATAATGCCGGGCATGAATGAGACTCTCAAGCCCGAATTTCGTCCCATCCGTAGCTTTGTCTTGCGCCAGGGGCGCTTAACCACTGCGCAAGAGCGCATTTTGCAGGAGCGCGGGGACTTCTACTGCCTGGATGCGCGCAAACCCTGGCAATCGCCTTGGGATACATCCCGCCCCCTGATGCTGGAAATTGGCTTTGGTAACGGCGAACATCTGGCACAGTTCGCGCAAAGCCACCCGGACTGGGGCTGCCTAGGTGCTGAGGTACATGGCCCTGGCGTCGGCTCGCTCTTGCTGCGCGCCGAGGCAGCGGGACTGATGAACCTGCGTGTGCTGCATGAGGATGTCGTACCCTGGCTGCGTGCCCTACCCGACAGTACCCTCTCCCTGATCGTAGTCCAGTTTCCCGACCCTTGGCCGAAAAAACGCCACCACAAACGCCGTATCATCCAGGCCGATTTTCTGGCGTTGCTGGGGCGGGTTGTCAGGCCCGGGGGCGAACTGCAACTGGCCACCGACTGGGAGCCCTATGCCGAACAGATGCTGGCGCTGCTCGATGCTGCGGACGGCTGGGAAAACCTGGCCGGCGTCGGGAATTATGGCTCGCCCCCGGAAAACCGTATTCAGACGCGCTTTGAGCGGCGTGGAACAGCACTTGGACATCAAGTTTTCGACCTGCATTTTCGGCGCCGCGGCAGATGAGCCAAACGCGCCTGTCGGACTGCCTACACTGCCAGATGCGCGGCGAGAGCATCTTTGCCGGGCTTGATCCGGTCGAGCTCTGTACCCTGGGCATGGAGGTGCAGGACATCGACTGCGCCGCCGGTGATGTCCTCTACCGCGCAGGAGACCAGGCGCGCTACGCCTACACCCTGCGTGAGGGAGCGGTGAAACTGGTAAAAACGCTCAGCAATGGTCAGGAGGTCATCCTGCGCCTGCTGCATCATGGTGACCTCTTTGGCTTTGAGGGCATGCACGAGATGGAGCATCGGCACGACGCGATCAGCTTGGCCCCAGGAAAGCTTTGCCGTCTGGATCTCATTGAACTGCGACGCCTTTCCGAGCGCCTTCCCAAAATTCGCGACGCCATCTTTCAGCGCTGGCAAGATGCCCTACGCGATAGTGAGGAACGGGTGGTAGAGCTGGGCGCCAAGAAGGCCGAGGCCCGCCTAGCGACTTTTTTGCTGCACTGGGCACAACGCTATCCGCAGTTGCGCATCCTACCCTTCCCACTGACCCGCCAGGATCTCGCCGCTTTTCTCGGACTCTCGGTGGAGCATGTCAGTCGACTCATGGCCGAGTTCAAACGACAGGAACTACTTCGCGAAACGCGCAACCAACTGGAGATTCTTGGCACGCAGAGACTCCAGGAGATTGCCGAAGCCAAACCCGACTAATTCACTCAAGATTGATCTTTATCAATGCATGCCTGGCTTACCGGGTGCAAGATAACGACATTGACGAGGTGGTCCCTTGGACAAGGAGTGAACCCATGTTTTTTCGCCAGCTATTCCATCGCGAAAGTAGCACCTATACCTATATCCTGGCTGACAGCACCTGGCGTGATGCGGTCGTGATCGACGCTGTTTCCGATGCCACCGACGAGGTACTCGCCATCTTGCGCGAGCAGGATTTGCATTTGACCCATATTCTCGAGACCCATTTGCACGCCGATCACATCAGCGCCGCCCGCAAGCTGCGCGAGGCCACGGGCGCGCAAGTGGTACTCAGTGACCAAGCAGGAGCAGATTGCGCCGATCTTCAGGTCAGCGACGGGGATTTCGTGGTCCTAGGCGACGACGTCATCCGGATATTGACCACTCCCGGACATACCCCTGAGTCCCTCAGTTTTCGCTGGCATGATCGCGTTTTTACCGGCGATGCCTTGCTCATCGGTGGCTGTGGACGCACCGACTTTCAGGGCGGCAATGCCGGCACCCTGTATGACAGCATTACGGAAAAGCTCTTTACGCTTCCCGAAGAAACCTTGCTCTATCCGGGGCATGACTACAAAGGTCGTATGGTGAGCTGCATCGGTGAAGAAAAGCAGATGAACCCGCGTCTGGCGGACAAGTCGCGGGACGAATTCATCGAGATCATGCGCAATCTCGATTTACCCAAGCCCAAGATGATCGATGTGGCGGTACCCAGTAATCGCCTCTGCGGCACAGCAAACTGAGGGGACTAGACTATGAACGACACCAGTTCCCCGATGATTCGCAGCAGCGGTTTTGGCCGGGGACGGGCGGGCGCAGATCCCGCTCGCGCTGCCCGACACCAACATGACCAGGCCGTATTTCACCGCCTGCTGGCCCTGCACGAGAAAATCGAGCGGGAGTTGGAACTTCTGCCACACGGCGTGCGAGCCCGTACCCGCTCCAACGATCCCGAGATCGTCGCCCTGCTACACGATCATGTCCCGTCGATGAAACAACGCTTGGAAGAAAAATTCGGGCTGCGCTTCTGGGATCCGGCCTTTGCCGAACTGTTTGCCCAGCACGACAAAATCCATATGGAGCTCACTCTGCTTCCCGATGGTGTATTGATCGAGGAGACCAGCGAAGAACCCAACGTCGTCACCCTTATCCAAGCCCACGGCCAAATCATCAATCTCTTCGTCGCCCATGGCGGCATGCAGGCGCAGCAGGAGAGCCCATTGCCCGACACATACCAACGTGTGCTGGTCTGAGTTATCTTGATAAGAACACAAGGAGGAATGAGTATGGCGCAATTTACGATCATTGGTAGCGGTTTTGGCGGCCTGACGGCGGTACGCGAACTGCGCCGGCAGGCCCCGGACGCGCAGATTCGCCTCGTCGCTCCCAAGCCGGAGTTCATCTATTACCCCAGCCTGATCTGGGTGCCCACCGGGCTGCGCCAGGGAGACGACCTGCGTATCGATTTGCGAGATTTCTTTACACGGCAAAAGGTGGAATTTATACCGGGCATGGTGCAATCCATTGACAAAGAAGGACGCGTGCAACTGGAATCCGGCGCCAGTCTGGACCAGGATGCCCTCATCATTGCCTCCGGTGGACGCGGGCTGCGCAAGCTGCCAGGGATCGAGCACAGCCTCGCGATCTGCGACGGCATCGAAACCGCGCAGCAGATTCGGGAGCGCCTCCACGCCATGCAAAGCGGCAACATCGCCTTTGGCTTTGCTGGCAACCCGCAGGAGCCCAGCGCCGTGCGCGGCGGGCCCATCTTTGAGCTGCTCTTTGGCATCGACACCTACCTGCGGCGTCAGGGTACGCGCGAAAAATTCACCCTGACCTTCTTCAACCCCATGCGCGAGCCCGGCAACCGCCTCGGCGCGGATGCCGTCGCTGGGCTTCTGGCGGAAATGGAAAAACGCCAGATTCATGCCCACTTGGGACACAAAATCACTGGCTTCGACGCCCAGCAGGTACATACTGAAGGCGGCAACATCGATGCCGATCTGATCCTCTTCATGCCCGGCATGACCGGTCCGGCCTTTGCTGCCAATAGCGCCCTGCCGCTTTCTTCTGGTGGTTTTCTGCAAGCCGACAATCACTGTCAGGTTCCCGGCATGCCCGGCGTCTATGTGGTGGGCGATGCGGCCTCCTACAGTGGCGCCCCTGACTGGCTACCCAAACAGGGGCACAGCGCCGACCTGCAGGCGAAAACCGCGGTGCACAATGCCCTGCGCCATGTGCAAGGGCAAGCGGCAGACACGGAATTCCGCCAGGAACTGATTTGTATCGTTGATAGCCTCGATGGCGGTAACTTGGTCTATCGCTCACCGAGTATGGCGCGCATAGTGCCGGGTTCCTGGTGGCATCTGGCCAAACGTGCCTTCGAGTGGCGCTACCTAGCCCCCTACCGTCCGCGTTCTCAGGGGTAAGTACGCCCCTTCCAGGCCCCACCGCGTCCGCGATAATGGCGGCGCGCGGAGTCCAGGGTCATCAGGGTATAGAGCCAGGCTGCTGGCTGCAGACTGAAGACCCAGAGAGGAGAGAGTCCGTAGTCACGCAGGGTCGGCCAAAACATCCGCCAGGAGAGTAACAGGCTGATCAAGGCCAAGCCCCACACCCAAGGCTGCGCATTCGCCAAGCCAACGATCACAAGAACCCAGGGTAGCAGATAGAGAAATAGCATCCCCAAGGTCGCACCGAGCAAACGTGGCAGACGAAAATCGAGCTGCACGTAGGCCGAGCGCACCACCATTTGCCAGATTTCCGCCAGATGCGTATACCGGCGCAGGCTAAAACTATGGTCAGCGAGGCCCAGCCAGATGGATCCCTGCGCCTGGAGTTGCGCGGCCAGTGTGCAGTCGTCGATTAAGGCGCCGGACATGGCCTGCAAGCCGCCACTCGCCGCCAGTGCCGCGCGTGCTACCAGCATGCAGCCGCCCGCGGCACCCGCCAGTTTGCGCTGCGGGTCATTTACCCAGGCAAAGGGATAGAGCTTTTGGAAGAAGAAGAGAAAGGGCGGAATCAGCCAGCGCTCCCAGATCGTCTGGCAAGACAAACGCACCATGAGGGACACCAAGACCCGATTTTCCGTTACCGCTTTGGCAACCAGTGCGCGCAAAACCTGCGGCTGGTGCACAATGTCGCCATCGGTAAACCAAAGATAGGGAACGGAAGCGGCGGCCTCCACACCCTGCGCCATGGCCCAGACCTTGCCTGCCCATCCTGGGGGCAGTTCTCGCCCTAACAAAACCGTCAAACGCGATGCGGCGCCAAGTTCCATAGCCGCAGAACGCGCCAGCTCGGCGGTGCCATCCGCACTTTGATCATCGATGACCAGCAGGCGCAGGTCTCCCGGATAGTCCTGGGTGAGAATCCCGCGCACACAAGCGGCAATCCCCTCTGCCTCATTACGCGCCGGTACCACTGCCGTAACGGCTGGCCAATCCGCCATCACGTTGCTAGGAAGGCGTTGATCAGCGCGCCAGAATCCTCCGCGCGCCAGGTACAGTACCAGCCATGCAAACAAAACAGCGGCGGCAGTGGCCAACAGCATCAGGTATCGCCACTAATACGCCAATTCGTCGCCTCGGCTTTCGCACCCGGATCCTCCAGGCCGCGCTTCATACACTCCATCTTGATCGCCAGTCGCAGGTCATTTTGCGAATCTGCGGCGCGGATGGCATCCTGATATTCGATCAGCCCGTCCATGTATAATTTCACGAGAGACTGATCAAAGGTCTGCATCCCCACATCATTGGGTCGCGCCATTGCATCTTTCAACAACCCCACTTCCCCGCGATAGATAAGATCAGCAATGGTAGGCGTATTGATCAAAACCTCCATGGCTGCAATTCGCCCTGACCTGCCCTTCAGGGGCAGAAGACGTTGCGAAACCACGGCTTTCAAGTTCAGTGACAGGTCCATCAACAGCTGTTTTTTACGCTCTTCCGGGAAAAAGTTAATGATACGTTCTACGGCCTGATTGGCATTATTGGCATGCAAAGTAGACATACAAAGATGACCCGTTTCCGCATAGGCGACGGCATGCTCCATGGTATCGCGGCTGCGCACCTCGCCGATCAAAATCACATCCGGTGCCTCACGCAAGGCATTTTCCAGGGCATTCTCGTAACTGCGCGTGTCAATACCGACTTCGCGTTGATTGACAATCGATTTGATATTTTTGTGCAGATACTCGATGGGATCTTCGATGGTAAGAATATGCCCTGCCGAGCTGGCATTGCGATGCTGAAGCATGGAGGCAAGCGAGGTACTTTTTCCCGAGCCAGTAGAGCCGACGAAGAGCACCAGTCCGCGTGAGGTCATCGCCAGCTCTTTCAGAATCGGCGGCATATGCAATTGGTCGAGTGTCGGAATCTGCGTCTTGATGGCGCGAATAACGAAGGAAATTTCGTTTCTCTGAAAAAACCCATTGACGCGGAATCTGCCGACGCCGGGGAGAGACAACGCGAGATTTGCTTCTTTTTCGTGTTGAAAGTCCTGCAGACGCTCAAGACCCAAAATTTCTTTCGCCAAGGCCAGACTTTGGCCCGGTTTCAGGGGCTCATCGCCAACCGGCACGGCGCGCCCATCAATCTTGATTACCGGCGGCGATCCGACGGTAAAATATAAATCAGAACCATTTTTCTCGACCATCAAACGGAGCAGATCATCAAGCACTGGCATTCATTTTTCTCCCATCAAGCGACGTTGGAAAAACTGTCTTTATTCTGCGCTCTACGTAGCGCGTCGTCGCGGCTGATCTTGTGCGCGCGCAGTAAATTGCCAAGACATTGATCAAGGGTCTGCATCCCCTGATTCTGGCCGGTCTGGATGACAGAATACATCTGCGCCACCTTGTTTTCCCGAATCAAATTGCGGATCGCGGGATTGGCAATCATGATTTCATGCGCCGCCACTCGGCCTCGATGATCCGCCGTGGGGATAAGGGTCTGCGCAACCACCGCGCGTAAAGACTCTGAAAGCATGGCGCGCACCATATCCTTTTCGCCGCCAGGGAAGGAGTCGATAATACGATCAATAGTCTTCGGTGCGGAACTGGTATGCAGGGTACCAAACACTACGTGACCCGTTTCTGCCGCGGTCAGGGCCAAACGCATGGTTTCCAAGTCACGCAATTCACCCACCAGAATCACATCGGGGTCTTCGCGCAAAGCCGAACGCAGGGCATTTTCGAAGGATTTCGTATTCGGCCCTACTTCACGCTGGTTGATCAGGCACTTGTTCGGTGTGTGCAAAAATTCGATCGGATCTTCAATGGTAATGATGTGATCCTGACGATTGTTGTTGATATGGTTCACCATAGCCGCCAGGGTAGTAGACTTACCAGATCCAGTTGGCCCCGTCACCAGAACCAATCCCCGTGGCACATCGATGATTTCCTTGAACACCGTTGGCGCATTCAACTCCTCCAGGCTCAAGACCTTGGCCGGAATCGTACGAAACGCGGCCGCGGGTCCGCGATCCTGTTGAAACGCATTGATACGAAAGCGTGCTACCTGGGGAACCTCGATCGCAAAATCGATCTCGAGGTTCTCTTCATACCATTTGCGTTGGGCATCATTCATGATGTCGTAAATCATCGAATGCACGAGCTCTTTGCTCAAGGGAGGCACGTTTACCGGCTTAATTTCGCCATTGATACGCACCATCGGTGGCAAGCCGGAAGAAATGTGGATATCGGAGGCATTGTTTTTTACCGCAAAACCGAGCAAATCGGTCACATCCATTTGGCTCATCTGCGACTTCCTTGTTTGGGAAACTAGCGTTAAGCCCGTAATATAGACGAGCTTCTCGATTCCGCCCAAGAGATCTTCATGGACCTTCAGCAACGTTTGCAGAGCATACAAGCACAGCTCCAGGAGCATTCGCCGGCCCGCCTGCTTGCCGTTAGTAAACACGTGAGCGCCGATCGTATACGTGCTGCCCACGTATTAGATCTGCGCCATTTTGGTGAAAACTATGTGCAGGAGGCCCTTGGCAAGATGGTAGAGTTGGCAGATCTCGAAGATATCTGCTGGCATTTCATCGGCCGCATACAGCGCAATAAGACGCGCGAGATTGCCCGGCACTTCGATTGGGTGGAGAGCGTTGACCGCGAGATTCTGGTGCAACGCCTGGATCGCGAGCGGACAGGGCTCCCGCCATTACAAGTACTGATCGAAGTAGCCGCGAGTGGCGAGGAGAGCAAGGGCGGCTGCGCCCCCAGCGATGTTCCCATGCTAGCGGAAGCCATCGTCGCCAGCACCAATCTCCGGCTGCGCGGGCTCATGGCCCTAGTCCATCCCAATCCTGAGCAAGCCCCAAAAAACTTTGCGCAACTGGCAGAATTATATAAACAATTACAGAAACAATTTACCAACCAGCGTGTCGACACCCTTTCCATGGGCACTTCAGGCGACTATCCTGAGGCGCTGGCCCATGGGGCCACGGAAATTCGACTGGGGACCGTGCTCTTCGGCACCCGTCCCAAGGAGCATTGATTGCAACAACAGCAGATTGTTTTTCTTGGTGCCGGCAACATGGCCCGTGCCCTCATTGCCGGTATCTGTAAAGGCGGTTTCCCGGCCGAGCGGATTCAAGTACACGCCCCCCATCCCCAGCGCCGCAGCGCCCTGGCAGCAGACTTTGGCATACAGAGCCGAGATGCCGAACCTTGCGCCCTGCCGCAGGGTGCCATCGTCTTCTATGCCGCAAAACCCAAGCAGATGCGCGCTGTGCTCAGTGCTTGGGCGACTGAACTACGCGCCGCACAGGCGCTGCTGATATCGGTGGCCGCAGGGATTCGCATCGCGTCTTTGCAGCAACTGGTCCCAGACATCGACATCGTGCGCGTCATGCCCAACACACCAACACAGATTGGTGCTGGTGCCAGCACTCTCTGTGCAGCCCCAGGTGTGACTGCCGAACATCAGGGACAAGCGGAAAAGCTGGTGCAGAGTACCGGACTGGCCGAGTGGCTGCCCGACGAAGAGAGTATGGACATGGCTACGGCCTTGGCAGGAAGTGGTCCTGCCTATGTGTTTTTGTTCTTGGAGGCCTTGGAAGATGCCGCCGTGGCTGGCGGACTCTATCGCGACCAGGCTCGGCGGCTGGCCATCGCCACGCTGCGCGGGGCAGCAGAGCTGGCCGCGCAAAGTGAGCTAGCACCGGCTTTATTACGCCAACAGGTGACCAGCCCCGGCGGCACCACCGCGGCTGGCCTGGCCGCTTGGGAAGAAAATCTGCGTCCCCTCGCCAAACGCGCCCTCGACGCCGCCAGCCAACGCAGTCAGGAATTGGCAGACAATCTGGCAAAAGGACTCTGACCATGCTGCTTTTCGATCTCTATCGCCTGCTGGAATTTGTCCTGACGCTACTGTTCTGGGCAATTTTCATCCGCGCCATTCTGTCCTGGGTACAACCCAACCCGTATAACCCCGTAGTGCGTTTTCTCGACCGCGTGACCGACCCTATCCTGCGGCCGCTACAGCAACATCTGCCGCTCCTTGGCGGGATTGATCTCAGCCCCCTGGTTGCCATGTTGCTGATCGAGGCGGCCAAGATGCTCCTGCCACGCTTACTCTTCGGCAGTTTCTAATCGTTTACCTTTTTGGACCCACACCATGACCCAGCCCACTCTGGAAGAAATTCTCGAACTCTTCGCCCTACCCTTCAACGATCTGCTTTTTCGCGCGCAACAAGTGCATCGCGAGCATTTTCCTGCCAACGCCGTGCAGTGCTCCACGCTGCTTTCGATTAAGACCGGAGCCTGCCCCGAGGACTGCGGTTACTGCGCCCAGAGCGTACATCACGAAGCCAAGCTACCCGTGACGCCATTGATGCCTTTGGCAGAAGTGGTAGCCGCAGCACAAGCCGCGAAGTCTCAGGGAGCGCAACGCTTCTGCATGGGTGCCGCTTGGCGCAGCCCACACGAACGTGACCTGGAAAAGGTGGCGGAAATGGTGCAGGCGGTGAAAGAGTTGGGCCTGGAAACCTGCGTCACCCTGGGGATGCTCAAGCCCGGTCAGGCCGAGCGCCTGCAAGTGGCGGGCTTGGATTACTACAATCATAATCTCGACACCTCGCCGGAATTCTATGGGCAGGTGATCCACACCCGCGGCTACGCGGAGCGTCTGGAAACCCTGGCTGCCGTCCGCGCTGCGGGGCTCAAGGTTTGCAGTGGCGGAATACTGGGCATGGGCGAGAGTCGCCGTGACCGCGCCCGTTTGCTGCAGAGTCTCGCGGCCCTGGAGCCCGCCCCGGAAAGCATTCCTATCAATGCGTTGGTGCCCATCGCTGGCACGCCTTTGGCCGAGGCCGCGCCAATTGATGAGATCGAATTTGTGCGCACGATTGCCGTGGCGCGAATTCTGTTCCCCAGCAGTTATGTGCGCTTGGCCGCGGGGCGGGAAAAGATGGGTGATAGTCTGCAAGCGCTGGCCTTTTTGGCTGGCGCCAATAGTATCTTTTTGGGCGATCGCTTACTCACCACCAACAACGCCAGCAGCGACCACGATGCTGCACTCTTCGCCAAACTCGGCTTGCAGGCGGCGGTCTGATAAGGGCCGCCTGCACGGCAAGCTCAGGAATGTTCGCCGAAGGAGAGCGGAAACGAGTAGGTAATTAACGCCTCATTCTCGCCGGGGTCTTGGGAAACAATATAGGCATTCGAAATATGGGCGATTTTTAGCCCCAAGCGCCCCCCATTGGCAAACTGATAGGCAAGACCGAGTTCCAGACGAAATTCAAAAGGGCTCCCCAATTGCTTGCCATTGCCAGCGTCATAACCACCAAAGCCAAGCACCGGCGTCAGTACCCAACGATCCCAAGCAATATCAGAGTAAAAACCTGTATAGCCCATAAAACCGCCACGGGTGTTGGCCATCAGGCCCCATGCCGCACCGATGCCAAAGAGCTTCGATGCCGACTGATACTCGACGTTGATCTCCGGCACGCGGGGATTGGGACCAGCAATCGGGTGAATCCCAACCCCATTGAATACACCTACGCCAGCGCTGAGGTAGGCCGGCCCACCCTGGATCACGTGCAATCCTTCTGCACTGGCAAACGGTGCCACCACTAACATGGCTGAGGCCATGACCCATGTCTTCATGCGAAATAACCGCATTCTGTGCTCCTTGTCTCTACACAAAAATGACTTGCCCAGTGGCGCGCCATGCGCTACCTTATCGACCGAACGGTCAGTATGTCTTTTGTTACGAATTGCGTCAAAGGTTTTGGTGCCTTGTAACGCTGCCCAGGCGGGAATGTAGTATCTTGCGTTTTGCTGCGGGAGAAGGGAAATCGCTATGCGTTGGATCAAACGGTTTGCGGTGATCATCATTGTTGCAGTGGTTGCCTTTGGCGCTTACGCCTATTTCCAAATCTCCGACTACTACCCGAGCACCGACGATGCCTATGTGCATGCGCATGTCGTCAATGTTGCCCCACGCGTAACTGGGCATGTGATAGCCCTCTATGTGCGCGATAATCAGGTCGTTCACCAAGGCCAGCCGCTGCTCAAGATTGATCCGCGCGCTTATCAGTATAAGCTACAGCAGGCCGAGGCTGAACTCGCGCAAGCACAGCGTCAGCGCGCCAGCATTGCCGCCAACATCGCCTCGGCACAGGCACAGATGCAAGCCAACCAAATTAACTATGCCAACGCCGCGCGCAATGCCGAGCGCGCCAAGAGCTTGGCTGCCCAACGCTACCTCTCGGTTCAGGCAGCAGACAATGCACAAACCAAGGCAGCAGAGTTCCAGGCGCAAATTCAGGCGAACCGCGCCACTGTATCGGGTGCCACCGCCCAGGAAGCGCTCAACAAGGCTCGCATAGCGGCGGCGCAGGCGGCCGTGGGTATGGCCAAGCTGGATCTGTCCGAGACGACGATCTACGCCTCCATCACCGGAGTCGTCAGCAAGGTAGACAAGATTCATGTCGGTGATGTGGTGTCGGTCAATCAGGATCTTTTTCCTTTGATTGGCAACCAAGCATACTGGATCGAAGCCAATTATAAGGAAACCGATCTTGACCGTATTCACCCAGGTCTGGACGCAGGCATCAATGTCGACATGTACCCGAACCATAGCTTCAAGGGTAAGGTAGTGAGCATTAGCGGCGGGGCAGGAAATGCCTTTTCACTACTACCCCCAGAAAATGCGACTGGCAACTGGGTAAAGGTCACGCAGCGCGTGCCGGTGCGCATCGAAGTACTCAACCCGGATACCAAGCTACCCCTGCGGATCGGCACGAGTGCCACGGTTACCGTGACGACAAAAAATATTCCTGGTTGGGTGACCTTCCTGCAACCGTATTTTTGATGCCATAAAAATCCGACAGGCAGGCGCGTCGCGCTTGCCTTCAATTTCGACTTACTCTCGATGCGGCGGTAGCTGCGCCCATTGCTCCCGCCGGCGCTGGCGTGGATGAACCCAGGTAGTACGCATTCCAAGGAGGCGCGCAGTATGTAAATTGGCGCGGCTATCATCAAAGAAATGGCAGTGGCAGGCAGGCACCCCATAGAGTCGCAATAAACGTCGATAAGCCTGGGCATCCGGCTTGCCACGCAAATCTGCCGCTGGCAAATCAAAAATTCCCAAAAAGTGCTGGCGTACCTGCAAGCGTTCCAGCACCCGCTCGGCATGCGCCGCAACACTGTTGGTGAAGATATATGCTGGACCATCCAAGCTGGCCAGCCAGCGGTCGAGCCGGGGATTCGCCGGTACGCTCGCGGCCAGGGCGGGAGGATGAATGGCACGCAAAAATTCTTGCGGGTCGGTATCATGATGCCGCATCAAACCTGCCAAGGTCGTGCCATAACGACGCCAATAGCGCTGTCGCACCAGCTCGGCTGCCGCACGATCCAGACCCAATCTTTCCTCCAGATAGGCATGCATATAGCGATGCATCTGTGGAAAACAGTGTACATTGGCATCGTAGAGGGTGTTATCAAGATCGAAGAGATACACCTGCCAGGGGCGCCGGCGCAGGCCAAGAAAGCGCGGCAGAAAGGCGTCCGCGCGTGGCGCCCCACGCCGTTGTCCGCGTCGTTTTTTCAATCGAGGTCCGAGATGAGTGTGCCGACTCCAAGGCGGGTAAACACCTCGAGCAGAAGTGCGTGCGGCACGCGGCCGTCTATAATGTGCGCGGCACGCACTCCGCCAGCCAGGGCATCAAGGCAGCAACGCAGCTTGGGGATCATGCCCCCGCTAATCACGCCATTACCCATTAACTGCTGCACCTCGGCAATGCGCAAACGCTCATAGAGCTGTCCGTCAGGATCAAGCACACCAGCAACATTGGTCATGAGAACAAATTTGTCAGCATGCAAGGTGCTCGCCAGAGCTCCAGCCACAAGATCGGCATTGATGTTATAGGATTCACCGCCAATACCGACGCCAATGGGAGCAATGATCGGGATCAGGCCACCAGAATCGAGAAAGCGGATGAGATCGGCATTCACGCGCGTCACCTCGCCTACCCAGCCCAAATCGACACCATCGTCGCGATCTAGTTTCCGCGCCTGGATCAGATTGCCATCCTTGCCCGTCAACCCCACCGCCTTGCCACCAGCGCGCTGAATTCCTTGCACAATCTGCTTGTTTACCAGCCCACCGAGGACCATCTCTACTACTTCCATGGTCGCGTCGTCGGTGACACGCATACCATCAAGCATCTTTGATGGTAGACCTAAGCGTCCCAAGAGCGAGTTGATCTGGGGACCGCCACCATGCACGATGATGGGGTTCATACCCACCTGCTTGAGCAGGGTAACGTCATAAGCAAACTGCTCTTGCAGGGCAGGTTCGGTCATGGCGTTGCCGCCATACTTGATCACCAGGGTGCTGCCCTGGAAGCGTTGCATGTAGGGCAAGGCCTCGATGAGAAACTCGGCCTGCAGGCGGGGATCAGTAGTCATGGAAGGCAAATCCTATGCGTTGGAACTTTGGCGGATTCCGCGTAATAGCACCTCGACCATCGCCCGGTCATAGTCCTCGGGGCGATCGACGAAGTGCACTGTGGGATATTGTCGCAACAAATCGCGCGATTGGAAAAAGATGACGTTGGCGCCGAGTAACATGGTCGCTACTAGGGCAGGATCAAAATCGTTACGCAATTCGCCCCGTTCTTGGCCGACTTGTAAAATCTGCACCAGACTGGCGAAGAGGTCGGCCAGGCCGGCATCCGCCAGATCGCGAGCGCGAGGTTCCCCCTTTTCCAGTAGCTCCCGCAAAAAGAGGCGTACCAAACGTGGGCGTGCCAACAGATGCTGTAAGTGATTGGCGGCAAAATGATGCAAGGCCTCACTCGCGGTGCCACTACTGTCGACCGCTTCCTGCAAGAGCGCGCGCAGGCTTGCCCCAGCACTCTGCAACACCGCCAAATAGAGGGCATCTTTGTTGGGAAAGTAATGGTAGATATTCGCCTTGCTGATGCCCGCATCTGTCGCTATCGCATGCATGGAGACGGCATCGAAGCCATGGTCGGCAAAAAGCTTTTCCGCTGCTGCAACAATCTTGCGGCAGCCTTCCCCTTCACTGCATACGCTGCTGGCGTCATTTCCCATTCCGTTTCCCGTGACCGCCCGATACTGACTCGTCGGTCAGTCAGTCTAGCATCGTAATACTGCGTAAGGCCATCCGTTCAATGCGCATCCGTTCAATGCGCGTGGCTTCGCCATTTGCTATTCTAGTCGCCGTTCATAGAAAGGTGCCAAATGTTTCATCAGCAAAATAGCCACGGTGATTTCTCTTTTAGCCTGCTGCTGCAGGCCTTACGCGGCGTCACACTCTGGCGCCCCAATGTGGTGTATGGCGGCTGCATTCTGATTGGGGCAATCATTTGGGAAGGGCTGGATGCCTGGGGTCAGGATACAGCTAGCGCACTTTTGGGCGCAGTCCTGTTCGTGCTAGCGATTTTGATCGGCTACTTGGCAGCGGGACGTTTATTGGTATTTGATGCCCGCGGTGAGCGTAGCCCAGGTATTTGGCGCAGCATCGGCTTTGCGCTGCGCGCCTGGCCGCGTCTTCTATTACTGGTGATAATGGAGGGCCTGTTACTGTTGGGTATTGGTGCTGTCGAAATGCTGGCCTTCGGTCTCACCCGTATACCCGCGTTCGGGCCGTACCTCGTCGTGCCACTCTTTCCTTTGGCCGTGCTCTTTAATGCAGCGTTACTCATTCTCGCCATTATTGTCTTCAATTTATCCGGCCCAGCGCTCTGGCACGGGGAGGGCGTGGCAAAGGCGTTGCGGCATACCATTGCTATTGCCAGTAAACGACCTGGCTCCGTACTGCTGATGATGTTATTGCTCGGACTATTGAGCAGTGCAGTAGCATTGGTAATCATTATGGTACTGTATGGCGGCTATGCCCTGACCCTGGCGGCGGCAACACCATTCCTAGGCAACGTTCTCTTCGATCATGGCGGTGGCGAAGCACTATTTCTCGATTGGCTACCCAATTTGAATGTCGCCGCGCAGCAATGGCAGCTAACGGTCTCCCCCATTGTTCACTGGACTCATATCGGCCAGCGTTTGTCCTGGTTCGCAGCTGGCACCCTCACCTTTTTGTTGCCCAACGTCGTATTTCTGTTGGGTATGGCTCACCTATACCTGGAGGCCCTGGAACTGGAAGCCCCAGAAGACTTGTAATGAAGGATTGAATGAAAAAACTGAAACGGCAGTGGGAGTTGGAAAAGCAACGTTGCCAGAGCTGCGGCATGCCTCGCTGCTTCGATCCAAAAGGTGGTGGTACAGAGGCTGATGGTAGCATAAGCAAAGAATTTTGTAGCTTTTGCTATGACTCTGGCAAGTTCAAAGAACCAGAACTTCAGCTCAGTCAAATGCAACAGCGCGCGCGCATGTTACTTCGCAAGCGAAATCAGCCTTGGTACATTCGTGCCTACATGGCGCACCGGATCACCACCCTATCGCGTTGGCGAAAGAAATAACGTGGCCAAAAGAGAAGGGCCTACTTTGCTAGCAGGCCCTTTCTATCACTGCATTACCGCGTGATTAAATACTGTTGCGCGGGCGACGTCCACGACGCGGCTTGAGTTCCTGCATCAAAGCCTCACCACGCTGGTGCAGCGCATTCATCTTTGCTTCGTCACCATTTACTTTCTCATACACTTCGGCAACTGCGGCAAGGATTTGCGTCGCCTCCCAGCCATTGGCCAAACGCGAGATCCGATCAACCAGCATGCGCCGCTGCGCGTCACGCTCACGCTTGAGCTTGGGATTTTCCTGCAAGCGGCGCTTCTGATCCTCAATCTTACTCATTTGTTCGCGCATACGCGCTTCCATCTGTTGACGCTTTGCTTCCAAATCTGCCAAGCGCTCTTCCGCCGTACGCCGATGTCTTTTCTGCTTTTCCATTTCCTGATCTCCCGATTACCTAAAACTTTGGCGTCAGCTCCGCCATAGGCGGTGATTATGTCAGCTCATTTTACTTTTCGCAAATACAAATGCATCAGAAAATACATACTCAGAATCGAGACCGGACTGCTGCAAATGTGCCGATAAGTCGAAGACCATATCTGGATGTCCGCAGAGATAGGCAACCACATCGTTTGGCTGCGGGAAGTCTGCACTGATGGCATCGGTAATATAGCCCGTTCTCCCCGCCCACGATGCGTCGGGACGAGAAACGACGGGATGAAAATGAAAGCTCGCGTGCTTCGCCTGCCATTGCTGTAACAATTCCTGATAATAAAATTCCTGGGGATAGCGCACGCCCCAGTAAAAATGAATATCTCGGGTATCGTCATTGGCAAAGAGTTGTTCCAGCATTCCCTTGATCGGCGCAAACCCGGTTCCCGTTGCTGCCAACAACAGCGGACGTTGCGGCCAGTCATCGCGGATAAAGAAAGTACCAAGCGGCCCCTCAAAGCGAAGAATATCTTTTTCTTTCATGGTAGAGAAAACGTGTCCCGTAAATTGTCCCCCTGGCACATGTTTGATGTGCAGCTCCAGCTGCGCGCCAGGGCCGGGAATATTGGCCAAGGAAAAGCCACGTCGACTGCCGTCCTTGAGCAGAATATCGATATACTGTCCGGGCAAAAAACGAAACTCCTGCGTGCTTGGCAACTGCAAAAAGAGCGCCCGCACCTCGGGCGCCAGGTCGACAATACGCGCCACCCGCGATGGCAGGGTCTTGATCTCGATCCCGGCTGCCGCTCCCACTTCCCGCGCCTCAATAGATAAATCGGTTAATGGCGTCGCCTGACAAAAGAGGGCAAAACCGGCTTCCATTTCTGCATCCGGCAGCATTTTTTCATCTACTTCCCCATAATCTACCGAGCCCTCCAAAACCTTTCCTTTGCAGGTGGCGCAGGTACCACTGCGGCAACTATAGGGCAACGCATAACCGTGGCGCAGGGCCGCCTCAAGAATGGTTTCATTGGCCTCGATATCCATCTCGTGGCCACTGGGTTCGATGCGCAAACGATAAGTCATGAACTACTCCTGTCGGGAAGGGGTCGTAGCCCCTGCAAGAGGATGAAAGGGCGAAAGCGTGCTCCGATCAAAACGGTTCCAGATCCAACAAAATAATGCGGCAGTTCTCTCTGCATCATATAGCGCCGAGTGCGCCTGTTTTCCATCCCATTCCAGGCCCGCTCTCATCACCGCCTTGGCGAGGACCGTTTCGCCCAGGGCGAGGGCGGCGAGGGTTACGGTATCTAGGGTGCTGAAGGGATGAAATGGACTATTTTTGAGGTTTTCCCGTGCTGCTGCCGCGTGGATAAAAGAGAGATCGAAATTGGCATTATGACCGACCAAAACCGCGCGCCGGCAGCCCTGGCTACGCACCTGCGTACGCAACTGCCGAAACAAATCGCGTAGTGCTTCTGCCTCGGAAATCGCGCCACGCAGGGGATGTTCGGGATCAATGCCATTGAATGCCAAGGCTTGTGGATCGAGGATAGATCCGGCAAATGGTTGTATGTGGTAGTGCAGGGTCTGCACCGGCTGCAATTCGCCGCTCTCTCCAGCAATTACTACAGCCGCAATCTCCAGTAGGGCATTCCGCTGGCAATCGAAGCCAGCGGTTTCGACATCCACCACTACTGGCAAAAAGCCGCGTACGCGCTTGGCGATAGGCGTCGCACTCATGCGAGACTCCCCCTAGCCGGAAAGCGCAGGGCCCGTGGTCCTGCCAAGACCACAGCGCTGGCGACGCTCAGGCTAACTGCGGCGGTCAGCATGAGCATCACCACAAGCTGCATGGATACTGCCGCCAGGGGCGCCATGCCGGCCAAGATCATCCCCGCAGTAATGCCAGGAATGTGGATCATGCCCACACTTTTCAGACTATCTAGGGTAGGAATCAGGGAACTGCGCACCACCATGGCATAGAGTTGGCGCATGGCCTGACGCTCGGTGGCACCCAAAGCCAGCATGGCCAAGAGCAGATCCTCGCGCTGGTCGACCTCACTGCGCAGCCGATTGAGCGCCAAGGAAACGGCATTCATCGAGTTGCCGATGATCATCCCGCCAATCGGCACCAGCGATTGCCCTTTCCAGGTGACGAGACCCGAAATCAGCATCCACGCCAAGGTGACACTGGTAGCAATAAAGATGCTCACAGTTCCCACCCAATAGGCGTGCGGAATTCCGGCGCCACGTTTGCGATTGAAAAACCCCGCAGCAAAAATCATCAGGGCCAGAAACAGGACGAGCAAGGGTGGCGACTGCTGGCGAAACAGCCAACCCAAGACAAAGCCCATAGCTGCGAGCTGAACAGTAGCGCGCAGTGCTGACCACCACAATTCCCGCCCCACTTCGAGCCGCTGCCAGGCAGACAGGGCCCAAGCGCTGCCCAGCAGGCCAAAGACCCCGGCAATTGCCCAGGGCGAAAAATGACTGAACAGGCCAGTTGCAGCGTAACCCATGCAATTCTCAGAGATTGGAAGAGCTGGGACTATAGCAAAAAAAGCTTTATTTGGCTTTTCTGCAGCGCCAGCGCAACAACGTTATTCCAACTTTTGCAGGGCTGCGATACGTTGTTCTACCATCGGATGACTGGCAAAAAACCCCCGCGTTTCCCCAAAAGTTGCGAGGGGGGCCAACGGTCCGCAGCAGGCATCATGTGCCGGAACAGCAGCATGCGTGCGCAGCAGCGAAAGCATCCCTGCTACGCCATATTGCTCTGCTGCAAAGCGATCTGCAGCATACTCCCGCCGTCGCGAAAACCAGGCAATAGGAAGCAGGGAAAAGAGAAAAAAGAGCGCCTGCAACACAAGAATGAGAAGAGCCCGCATAGGTTGTTGCGCATGGAAGAGCGTCGCCAGAACCTGCGCAAAGGCAAAAGCAAAAACAATGGTCGTCCCTTGCAACAGTTGCATGCTCAGCATGTCACCAGAGTAAATATGGGCCATTTCATGGGCAACCACAGCGCGCAGTTCTGCATCCGAGGCTGATTGCAGCAGGCTGGAGGAAAAGAGCAGCCAAGCCCGCTGCCGGCCAAGGCTGAGCACCAAGGCATTCGGGCCCGTGCCTGCAAAGCTGTAGAGTTCTGGTTCGCGCATCCCCAATCGTTGCGCAAGATTGCTGGCAATCTTCTTGGCAAATGCCTCTCGCTCCGTTGCCATCAACGGCTGTAACGCAAGCGAATGTTTGACCACCTGTGGCATCAGCAACCAAGAAAACAAGGCGCTGAACAGGCCGAAGCAAAAGATCGTGAGAGCCAAGTAGACGATGGGTAGGGCAGCCACAGAAATTGCACAGCACGCGGAGAGTATCTCTGCGGCGAGATAGACCATGAGCACCATCCCGCCGGTCACGAGGAGATTGCTCAACAATAGCCACAGCAATGCCTTGATCCACACCATCTTGCGCTCCCATCTCTATTTTTGCGGCGTGGCGGCGTTGACAGAAACGCCTTTTGCATCTGTGGCCAGTGTAGACGGAATGGAATCGTTACGGAAGCGCAGCGATAGAAAATTCCGTAGCTGCGTATGGAAGCTCGCCGAGAAAAGATCCGCGCAAAACATTGCGCAAAGTCTCCAGGGTGCCCGCGGCGACCTGCTGCTGGCAGTGATTCGCGATCCAACCCGCATAGGGTACGGCACGCTGCTGAATAACAGTCTCCGTGAGGCGAGCATGATTGATGGCACCAAGGCGCAAGCCTACCACCAAAATGATGGGCAGCCCCAGTTCCTCGGCCCAATCAAGGGTGTCCCAGCCTTCTCCGAGGGGAACGAGCAAGCCACCCGCACCTTCCACCAGAATACGATCGACCTTTTGCGCACGCTTGCGCACAAATTCCGTGAGACCAACACGATCCATTTCTTGCCCCGCCAACCGCGCTGCCCAGTGCGGGGCGATCGGCGGCACGAAGCGATAGAGATTGCAATCGTTTTGCGCCAGCGGTGGATGACTGGCCAGCCGTAACTGCTCGACATCTGTCCAGCTACCATTCGCTTCTCGCCCGGAGGCATAGGGTTTGAGGGCGGCAACCGTGGCGCCGCTTGCAGCAAAGGCGCGGGCCAGGGCAACGGTGACCCGCGTTTTGCCCACTTCGGTGTCGGTCCCGGTAATGAAATAGCCTTGTGCCATTACTCGCGTCTCCGCGGAATGAATTGTAGTGGCTGAAAGTCTTGCGCCGGGCGATCGGCAGCACGCCAGGCGTGGGCATGCACCACCTCATAATGCAGTGGGAGCTTACCGGCGGGGGTGCGGAATTCCTCGTAGGCGGCACGCAAGCGCTGCAATTTGCGCGGCGTGAACAGCCCTTGCCGCGCCTGGGAATTACCGGCACCAATGCCGCGCAGATCACGCAATAAACCATCGAGATCATCGTAGTGCAGTTCGTAGTGCTCGACGTCGAGCACGGGATCGGCAAAGCCTGCCTGCACCATGGCATCCCCCAAGACGTGCATATCGAGAAATTCATGCACATGCGGTTCACTGTCCACGGCACGGAAGGCCTGGCGCAGCTCGCGCAGGCTATCTGGGCCCAGAGAACTGCACAACAACAAGCCCTCTGGCTGCAATACCCGTCGCATTTCGCGCAAAGCGGGCATGGGGTCGGGCAGCCATTGCAGAACGAAGTTGGAATAGATCATCTGTAGCGACTGGTCGCGCAAGGGCAGTTGCTCGGCATCGCCCTGCAAATACCACTGCCGCTGCCGCCAGGACTTGCGCCGCCGCGCCTCTTGCAACATCGGTAGGGCAAGATCGATGGCCAGAATTCGGGCGCGCGGGTAGCGACGATTCAGGCGTCGGCTCTGCAATCCGGTGCCAGCACCAAGGTCGAGAAGAAATTGTGGATCGATTTTCAGCAAATCCAGACGTTCAAGCATCTCTTGCCCTACCTGGTCCTGCAGGGTGGCCAGCGCCTCGTAGTCTTGCGCGGCATGGGAAAAGTGTCGGCGCACCAGACGCTTATTGAGCATGAAGAAATACCTCGCGCAGGGCTTGGGCGCAGGCCACGGGTTGGCTCAGGAAGGGGGCATGGCCGCAATGCAGTACGCGCAGCACGCTCGTCGGCAGGGCGCGCCGCAGATATTCCGCCGCCGCTGACGGCACAATACGATCGCCTTCTCCCTGCAGCAGCAACACGGGTATATCCAAAGCATGCAAAGCGGGGCGAAGATCAATGTCCTGCAGAAATTGCAAGCCCGCCAGCAGACAAGCCGTATCTGGCAGCGGCCAGTCATCGACCTGCGGCATACGTCCGCGGGCGTTGGGATCGCCCAAGACCTGTAAGGCGAAAAAACGTCGCCGCAGCCCCTGGGCATTCTGCGTCAGCTCCGCAGCAAAGTCGTCGAGCAGTTGCGGGGCAATGCCAGCAGGCCAGTCCACTCGTTGCTGGAAGCAAGGCGAGCCAGCAAGCAAAACCAAGCCAGAAAGCGGGGCCTGGGGGCGCAGCGCCAGAGCCAGACTAACGAGGCCACCCAGGGACCAGCCGAGGAGAATAGGTCTTTCCAGAACGCTCAGGTGCGCTTGTAACAGATCGAGCTCTGTCTCCCACTGCCAGCCCTCTGCCGGGCAAGGGCGCGCGCCGTGCCCAGGGAGCTCCCAGGTATGCACCGTAAAATCCTCTGCCAGCATCGGCAACCACGGCGCGAATACCCGTCTTTCCATGCCCCAGCCATGCAGCAGAACCAGGTTACGCCGCTCGCTCATCGCGCATTACCGTCCACGCCCTGCAAGGCAGCCAGAAGACCCTCGATATCGTGCAGATCATGCGCGGCGCTCAGGCTGATGCGTAGTCGTGCCTGGCCAGCGGGTACCGTGGGCGGTCGTACCGCCGGGCAGTACATACCGGCAGCACGCAGTTGCGCCGCTGCCTGCAAGGCCGCGTCATTGCCACCCAGGATGAGGCCCTGGATGGGCGTGCTACTCGGCAGATAGGACCGTCCCTGTAGCCCCGTCTGCAGGGTGTCGCGCAGATCACCCAGATGTTTGCGTAAGGCTTCCCCCTGCCGCAGGAGATCAAGAGCGGCGCGACTGGCAGCAGCGACATTTGCCGGCAAGGCAGTATGGAAGAGATAGCTGCGTGCTGCCTGCTGCAACCAACGCATGAGGCTACGCGGCCCGGCAACAAAGGCACCATAAGAACCGAAGGCCTTGCCCAGGGTACCCACCCGCAGCGTCACTGCGTCCGCAGTCAGCCCCCAGTGTGCCAAACTGCCTCGCCCCTGTTCGCCCAGCACGCCAAAGGCATGCGCCTCATCCAGTAGTAGTCCAGCGCCATAACGCTCAGCTAAGGCTGCAAGCTCCGGCAAAGGTGCCAGATCACCATCCATACTGAAGACACCTTCTGTCACAATCCAGGCGCGACCGGCGGTTGGCTTTTGCAATAAGGTCTCCAGATGGGCGAGATCGTTGTGACGAAAACGCTGAAAACGGACACCACTGAGCCGCGCGCCATCGATGAGCGAGGCGTGGGCGAGACGATCCAGAAAGAGCTGATCGCCGGCCTCGACCAGAGCAGTCAGGATGCCCAGATTGGCCAGATAACCCGAACCAAAGAGCAAGACCTCTTCCACCCCCAACCATTCAGCCAGGGCCAGCGCCAGCGCCGCATGCTCCGTGCGCACGCCGCCGAGCAAGGGCGCGGCGCCCGCTCCATACTCTCCTCCTTCCAGACTCTCAATTGCCGCGCTGCGCAGGGCAGGATGCCGCGCCAGGCCCAAATAATCATTGCTGGCAAAGGAGAGTAGCGTCATCCCGGCCGTGTCCCGATAGCACGGGCGCGATCCCGGCAGGGGCTGCAACACTTCCGTTTGCCGTAACAGGCCGGCACGGGTCCGCACCGCGACCGCTTCTTCCCAACCTGTCTGCAAGGTACTTGGTATGGACATGGGCACGGTATAGGGGAACCGGGCGCGCCTTGTCAACGCGCGGAAAGGCGGCGTACCCTACACATCAGGAGGTGTATGACATGCGCACCAATATTGTTCTGGATGACAAGCTGATTGATGAAGCCATGCGGGTAACGCGGGTGCGGAGCAAGAAAGCGGTTGTCGACCTAGCCTTGCGCGAACTGGTCGCGCGTCATGCGCAACGACGCCTGCGCGAGTTGGTCGGGCAAGGTCTTCTAGCGCCCGATTACGACGTAGCCAGCGTACGTGCCGGCATGACCCGTGATCTTGGTTGATAGCTCGGTGTGGATCGATTGGCTACGCGCAGGAAACCATCCGGCGACGCTGCAGCTTGATCGCCTGATCGACGAAGACGAGGTAGTGCTGAGCCCGGTCACAGAGCAGGAAATCCTGATGGGCGCACGCGGCGCGGCACAACTCGCAAAATTACGCAGTTATTTTGGTGCGATTCCGGTATTGATGCCAACCCGGAGCACCTTCTCTGATGCTGGCGCACTATATGCGCGCTGCCGCTGGGCGGGTGTTACGCCGCGCAGCCCGCATGACTGCCTGATTGCACAAAGCGCCGTAGAGCATAAGATTCCACTGCTCACAAACGATCGCGACTTTGCACAGATCGCCAAGATCGAGGAACGCTTACAGTTGTTGGCTTTTTGATGATCGCACATCATTTTGGGGAACTGTGTTGCTGACAAGGATTATCGGATCGCAGGGGCGAGAATTTTGGGGTAATGGCAGTAGGCGCCTGGCGTCCTGGTTGCTACCGGAAAACTGCCGTTTCTGCTCCGCTCCTGGGGCTGCGATTTGTGCAGACTGCTTGCGGGAACTACCGCGCCTGCCAGCAGATCGCTGCAGTTGGTGCGCCTTACCGGTGAATGATGATGGCGACTGCCCGGTCTGCAGTGTCGAAGCGCCAAGCTACGACTATACGTTTTGCCCCTTTGTCTACACGACACCCCTGGCAGAGGCCATCAGCGCCTGGAAATTCCATGCGGGCCTGGATTGGACCCGGCCGCTGGCCAACGCCTGGATCGAAGCCTGGGCGGACGCGGCGCCAGCGAAGCCAGATGCACTGCTGCCGGTACCTGCGCATCCAGCCCGCCTGCGTGAGCGTGGCTACAATCAGGCGATGCTGCTCGCGCAGCACTGGGGGCGTCACTATGGCATAGCACGACGCGACGTCCTGCGGCGGGTGCGTAATACCCCGCACCAAGTCGGGGGCAGCCGTGACCAGCGTCGCGCCAACCTGCGGTCCGCTTTTGCCGTGCGGGCACAATTGCCGGCACACGTAGCGCTGGTGGATGACGTATTGACCACCGGCAGTACCGCGGAGGCTTTGGCTCGATTACTCAAGGCACACGGTGTCGAACGCGTTGATTTGTGGATACTGGCGCGTGCCTTATGAGCGACGTCTTTCTCGATCTCGTGCTCTACCAACCGGAGATCCCGCCCAATACCGGCAATATCATCCGTCTCTGTGCCAACACTGGCGCACGATTGCACCTGATTGAGCCCCTCGGCTTTGCCTGGGATGATCGACGCCTGCGCCGCGCAGGCCTGGATTATCATGAATTTGCCGAGGTGCAGCACCACGCCTCCTGGGAAGACTGCGCGACGCCATTTGCCGGGCGACGGATCCTCGCCTTCAGCACTAAGGGCGCGCCGGGGAGCTTTGCCCAAGCCCGTTTTGCGCCAGGCGATGTCCTGCTCTTTGGCCCAGAGACCCGCGGCCTGCCAGACCATATTCTCGCCAGCTTCCCCGCCGAGCGACTATTGCGTCTACCCATGCGTACTGGGCAGCGCAGTCTCAACCTCTCCAACTCCTGTGCCATTGCAGTATTCGAGGCCTGGCGACAACTGGGTTACCCCGGCGGGACGTAACTTGTCATAAAAGTGTCACAAAAGCTTCATCATACTGTCACAAACAAGTTGTAGACTCAGTTTGCCGATACATACACTGCCGCAAACTGCAGGAGGTCACACCATGAGCAACACCGCCACCGCGGTGAGCGATAGCGATATCGCCAGCGCCCTAAACACCGCCACCTTTAGTCCCTTTCACTTGAAGGCCATCTGGGCCTCCTCCATGGGCTTTTTCACCTCAGCCTATGATCTCTTCATCATCGGTACCGCCCTGGTGCTGATCAAGGAACAATGGCACCTGAGCCCCGACGAGGTGGGGCTGGTCGGCGCCATCTCTCTTATTGCCACCTTCGTCGGCGCGTACTTCTTCGGCATCCTCGCCGACAAGCTCGGACGCAAAAAGATTTACGGTCTGGAAGCCCTGCTTATGACCATCGGCGCACTGCTCTCTGCCGTCGCCCCCAATGTCAGCGTGCTGATTATCGCGCGCATCATCCTGGGGCTGGGCATTGGCGGCGATTATCCGATGTCGGCGGTGTTGATGTCGGAATATGCCAATGCCAAATCGCGCGGACGTATGGTGTCCCTGGTCTTTTCTGCGCAGGCCATCGGCTTGGTCACCGGCCCCGTGGTTGCCTTGACCCTACTTGCCGCTGGGGTGAATCATGACCTTGCCTGGCGCCTGATGCTCGGCCTCGGTGCCTTACCTGCCCTGGCAGTGATCTATATTCGCCGCACGCTGCCCGAATCCCCCCGCTGGTTGGCGCGGGTGAAGGGCGACAGCGAGGCAGCCGCGCGCGAGCTGGCCTCCTTCAGTCTGGGTACCGCCGTAGCCAGAAAGCCGGAAACCAAGATCATTAAGCAGCCCTTGTCCAAATACCTGCTTACCCTGCTCGGTACGGCCGGCAGTTGGTTCGTTTTTGACTACGCCTACTATGGCAATACCATCTCGACACCAATGATCATGCATCGCCTAGCCCCCCATGCCGATGTCATCCAGAGTACAGCGCTGAGCCTGATTGTCTTTGCCGTAGCGGCCGTCCCCGGCTATTTCCTGGCCGCCTTTACGATCGACCGCATCGGCCACAAGACCCTGCAAATGCTCGGCTTTTTCATGATGGGTTTGATGTTCCTGCTCATTGGCGCTTTCCCGCTGATTTCCGAGTCCATCGGCGTCTTTCTGGTCATCTATGGCCTGTCCTATTTCTTTGCGGAGTATGGCCCTAATACCACCACCTTCGTCATTGCAGGCGAGGTCTTTCCGGTCAACCTGCGTACTACCGGACACGGGATTTCGGCGGGAACAGCCAAGGTTGGCGCCTTCATTGGTGCCTTCCTCTTTCCCGTCTTGCTGCATGACTTTGGGCTGCACGGCACGCTGATGATTACCTTCTTCTTTGCCCTTGCGGGTCTCTTGTTGACCGTATTCTTCATCCCCGAACCCAGCGGCAAAACTCTGGAAGAGGTAAGTGGCGAAGACACGGTCGTACCGATGAAGCATTCGAACCCAGCGCACGTCTGAGTCCCGCAGTTAGTGCCAAAAACCCCGCTTACGCGGGGTTTTTGTTTTCCGACCGACCGGTATCTTGTGTTATACTGGTTCTACATCGGGAGGGCACTTAATGAGCGGAATGCGGATTCACCCTTTGCGTCTGGATGGCCAGCGCAGCGAAGAAAAGCGCGAAGAAATTCGCCGGGTCTTTCATCAAACCTTCAGCCTTAACGAAACCCTGTTCGAGCACTTGCGCGACCCCGCAGCATGGACTGGGAAAGCAATTTCTCTGCGTCATCCCCTGATTTTTTACTTTGGCCATGCAGCCACCTTTTATACCAACAAATTTCTCGTTGCTGGCCTGATCGATCAACATATCGACGCAGATCTGGAGTCGATATTTGCCGTGGGCGTTGATGAAATGTCGTGGGACGATCTCGACGAGACCCACTACGATTGGCCGAGCGTGGAACGGGTACGCGCCTATCGCAATCAAGTGCGGGAGATGGTCGACAGCGTGATCAGCCGCCTGCCCCTGGACCTGCCAATTACCTGGGACTCGCCCTGGTGGGCAGTGCTGATGGGCATCGAACACGAAAACATCCACATCGAGACCAGTTCGGTACTGATGCGCCAGCTACCTTTGGCACGGGTGCGCCCGGTAGCGGCCTTTACGCCAGCGCCCCTAGATCGAAGAGCCAAAGAATTTCCACAAAATCACTTGCGCGCAGTGGCAGCTGGGCGAGTGCGCCTGGGTAAGGCAGAGGATGCCCCACGCTACGGTTGGGACAATGAGTACGGCTACCACGAACAGGACTTACAGGGCTTTGCCGCCAGCGAATTCCTCGTCAGCAACGGCGAATTCCTCGCCTTTGTCGAGGATGGCGGCTACCGGGAATCACACTGGTGGAGCAACGAGGGGGACGAGTGGCGTCGCTTCAGTCGCGCCGAGTACCCGACCTTTTGGGTACACGATGCGGGTGGCTGGCGGCTACGCCTGATCGCCGAGGAGCGGCCCATGCCTTGGGTCTGGCCGGTGGAGGTCAACTATCACGAGGCTGCAGCCTTCTGCCGCTGGAAATCTGCTCAGACAGGGCAGAGTCTGCGCCTGCCAAGTGAGGACGAATGGCGTCGTCTGCGTGACCTTTCGGGCCTGGCCGACAACGATAGCTGGGGTGAGATGGCGCCAGCGCAGATCGGTCTTGCCCACGGTGCCTCGCCCTGCCCGGTGGATCGGCATCGCCACGGTGACTTTTACGACGTAGTCGGTAATGTCTGGCAATGGACGGAGACGCCCATCTACCCCTTCGATGGCTTCCGCGTACATCCGTACTACGACGACTTCACTGTCCCCACCTTCGACCAGCGCCACAATTTGATGAAGGGCGGCTCCTTCATTAGCCTTGGCAACGAGACCCAGATCGAGGCGCGCTACGCCTTCCGGCGTCATTTCTTTCAACATGCCGGCTTCCGCTATGTGCACTCAGACAACCTCCGGCCGGAAGTGCCCATCTACGAAACCGATACCGCCGTGGCGCAGTATTGCCATTTTCATTTTGGCCCGGAGTACTTTGGTGTGGCGAATTATGCCCAAGCCATTGCCGATCTTGCCCTGCGTGCCTGGGGTAATCGCCCCCTACGTCGAGCCCTCGACATTGGCTGTTCTGTGGGTCGCAGCAGCTTTGCCTTGGCCACACGCGCTGAGGAAGTAGTCGGCATCGATTTCTCCACCCGTTTCGTACAGGTGGCGGCGCGCCTGCAGGAAAAACACCGTTTTCCGTACGCCATTACCGAAGAAGGGGAACTGCAGAGTCATCACTGGGCCGACCTGCGGGTCCTAGGGCTGGCAGAGACCGCGCCTCGCTGCCAGTTCGTGCAGGGTGATGCCAACAATCTCAAGCCGGTACACCGTGACTTCGACCTGGTCGTCGCCGCCAATCTGATCGATCGCCTCAGTAATCCGGAGAAATTCTTGCGCGGTATTGGCGAACGCATCCGTCCCGGAGGAATGCTGGTAATCAGCTCACCATACACATGGCTGGAGGAGTTTACCCCCAAGGAGCGCTGGATTGGCGGCATGCGTCGCAATGGCGAGACCCTGGACACCCTGCAGGGCTTACTTTCGATTCTGGCAGAGCAGTTTGATCTGCACCCCGACTACCCGCAAGATCTGCCCTTCGTCATTCGCGAAACCGCACGTAAATACCAGCACAGCATTGCCCAGGTTAGCGTGTGGAGCAAACGCGCGTGAGTGATTCGACTAGGTCGCCGAGCAGCGTTGTACCAAGACTAAGACCCTACATAATCTTGAATGCGTTGCAACGAGCGTTCCAAGGCGCCGCGTTGTCCGGCAAACCAGTCTGCGGCGCGTTGACCTAGCGCCAGCGCCGCTGGCGGGTCTTGCAGCAGATGTCGTAGGGCCGTCAAAAGCGCATCTTCATCGGTACAACGCTCGATGGCGCCGGCGCTGAGCATGTCATCGTTTAGGCTCTGAAAATTATCCATGTATGGCCCTACCAATATCGCTTTGCCCAAAGCCGCCGGCTCCAGCGGATTGTGCCCACCATGGGGCACAAAGCTCCCCCCCATGCTCACCACATCGGCGGCGGCGCAAAAATCCACCACCTCCCCCAGGGTATCCACCAAAAATACTCCCATCTGCGGATCGGGTTCCTGCCCCTGGCTGCGCCGGGCCACGCGCAAGCCCGCAGTCTCCATCAGCTTGGCGATGGCCTCGCCGCGCTCGGGGTGGCGGGGGATGAGGACCAGCAGCAGGCTGGGCACTGCTTCGCGCAGGCGCGGCAAGATTGCGGCAGCCATTGCCTCTTCCCCCCCATGGGTGGAGGCAAAAACCCAGACTGGGCGGATGCCAAAGCACTCCCGCCACTGCCTCCCCCGCTCCCGTTGCGCCGGGCTGATCTCCAGATCGAGTTTGAGCTGACCCAGCATGGCTACGTGCTGCGCCCCCAGTAGGGCAAAGCGCTCGGCATCCGCCGGCGACTGCGCCGCCACCAGGTCCAGCCCCGCCAGGGCCGGGGCGAAAAGCCCGGCAAAGCGTTGGTAGCCGTGCAAAGACCGGGCCGAGAGCCGTGCATTGAGGAGCAGGACGGGCACCCGCTGATGTCGGGCTGTAGCCAGCAGATTGGGCCAGAGCTCCGTCTCCATGAGCAGGCCCAGGCGCGGTTGCTGGCGGCGCCAGAAGCGCGCCACCGCGCCCGGCAGGTCGTAGGGCAGATAGAGCTGGGTGACGGTATCACCCAGACGCGCACGCAGCAGCGCCCGACCCGTGGGGGTGGTGCTGGTGACCAGGATGGGCAACTCGGGATGGCGTTGTTGCAGGGCATGGATCAGGGGCAGGGCGGCAATCCCCTCCCCCACACTCACGGCGTGAATCCACAAGGGCCGATCCTGGCGCCGGGGGACAAGGCCGAAACGCTGCCACCAAAATGCCCGATAGCTGGGCCGCCGCCAGGCCCGCCATAGGGTAAAGCCCAGCACCGCAGGCGTCAGCAGCCAGAGCAGGACGGCGTAGAGGCGGCGCAACATTACTCGCGGCGCAGCAGGCGGTCGGTGACCCAATCGAGCCGATACCAAGGCCGAAAGCTCGCCAGCAGGGCCTCGCGGTCATAGGCGGTGGCCACCCACTGGCGCAGGTCGAAGCCTGCCGCGTTTCCGCCCGCCGCCGCGACCTGGGCCAAAAACCAGTCGAGAATGCCGGTGTTGGCGTAGCGGATGTGCCCGTAAGGCCAGAGCCGCAACTGTTGCCGCGCCTGCTCCAAGGACCAGCCGCATTCCTGCCAGACATACAGGGCGGAGATCAGCCCCGCCCGATCCGCCCCCGACTTACAATGGATGAGCAGGGGCCGTTCCAGTTGCGGGAAGAGCTCCAGGGCCGCCAACAAGCGTTCACGCTCGGGCAGGTCGCGGGACCCAAAGCCTTGCAGGGGCAGATGGCGAATGCCCAGTTGATCGCAGATGTCCTGCTCCAAGCGGTAATGGGGCTCGTGGGGCGCCGGAGAACGAACGTTAAGCACGGTACGTAAGGGCACTTGGGCGTGCCAACGCCGCAGTTGCGCCGGAGAAGGCTGCGCCGAGCGGTAGACCCCCGGCGCAATCTGGTGAAAGTTGGCATAGAACAGCTCCCGAAAGACCCCGTGATCGGTCCAGAACTGATGGCGACGGAAACGCCGATAGTCGGCGGGACTGAGGGAGCTGATGCTCATTGGGGTGCGATCTCCAGCAGGAGGGCCAAGGCCGACCATAGCGACTGGGGTAGCAAAGACTCTTGGCAGGGGATGGGCTCTCCCGCCGAACTGATCCGACGGCAGCGCACCGTCCCGCAGGGGGCACAAGGCTCCCCGCTGACCAGCGTGGGCCAGCGTCCCTCCTCTACCCCTTGCTCCGGCGCCGTCGGCCCATAAAGGGTCACCCCCCGCACCCCCAAGGCCGCAGCCAGATACGAAAGCCCCGTATCCATCCCCACAAAGGCCTGCGCCCGCACCATCACCATGGCCAACTCCTCCAACCCCGCCGCCGGCAAGGGCAGCACGTTATCCGATGTTTTGGCAATGGATTCTACCCGGCTCCGCTCCCGCGCGTCGACGGCGGGCAGCAGCAGGCGCAGGCCTGCCGCTGCCAATTGTCGGGCGAGCGCCTGCCAGTGCTGCACAGGCCACTCCTTGTTGGTCCACGCCTGGGAGGTGGCGTGAAAGCCGATCACAAAAGGCTGCGCCGTCAGCCCTGCCCAGGGTGCGGACAGGGGCATCCGACGCCAAGCCTCCGCCACCGCCGCCAGGCCATAATCCGGCTGCTCATTGGGGAGGCCATAGCCCAGGGCCTGGGCAAAAAGCTGACGATTGCGCAGGATGGCCGGCTGCCCCCAAGGCACCGCAAAGCGCCGCGTGTAGAGCCGGCTGGCCCCCGGCTCGCGCGCGCTCTGCCGGTCCAGCCCCCACACCGGAGCCCCCGCCAAACGGGCCAGCAATGCGCTCTTGTAGAGCCCCTGACTGTCCAGCACGCCCGCGTAGCCCGCCGTTCGCAGCTCCCGACGTAATTCCACCAAGGCCTTGGGAAGCCCTCGCCAACGCCCCTTGAACTGACGCAAGGAAAACGGCAGCACCCGCGCCACCGCCGGATGCCAAGCGGCAATGGCGGCAAAGCCCGGCTCCAGCAACCAGTGCAGTTCCAGCTCCGGCCGCGCCCTATGCAGGTCCGTCAGGGCCGGCAAAGTATGCAGCACATCGCCCAGGGAGCTGAGGCGAACAAGCAGGAGTTTCATTGCCGATCCGCGAATAGCTGCCGAATGGCCCGGAGAGGAATCCATAGGGTTAGGGGATGATCGGGGAGGGTGTCGAACTCATAACGACCATAAAAGCGCCGGGCAGTCTCGTGCTTTGCATCTACCAAAAGGGCGACGAAACCCAGCGCACCGGCGACCTGCAAGGACCGGTACAGGGCATCCATCAGGAGGGCCTCGCCCCAGCCCTCGCCCTGGCGGCCCAAGGCCACAGCCAAACGGGCGAGGCGGACTACCGGCAGGGGAAAGCGCGGAAAGCGGCGGGCAAAGGCAGCAGGAAAACAGGTCTTATCAATGGCTCCAGCACTCAGGGCGTAATAGCCGACGATTTGCGTTGGCGCCGCATCCTCCACCGCCACAAAGCTGCGCGCCAATCCACTTTTCTGGCTCTGCCCGCCATAGCGTTGCAACCAGTCATCCAACGCCGCCTCGCCACAGCGAAAGTCCTGCCGATGGTGATGATCCTGCAAGGCTTCCACCCGCCATCCGGTGGCTGGAATCATGGAGCAGAGGCCCGCCCGCGATAGCGTTGGGCCGCGGCTGCCAAGCGCGGACGCTCCCGCTCCGCATCATCCAGACCTTGCACAAAGGCCTCCCAGTCCCGTGCCGACAGGGTCAGGTTCTCCGCCTCATCAATGATCTGATCCGCCCGTTCCACGGCGGCAGAGAGCAAAAACACGGACAAGGGCATTCCCAGATGTGAGGCCGCCCGCCCCAGGCGCTGCTTGAGGGCCGCCGGTAGGCGTATGTCGATACGGTCGTTCTTGTCCAAAACCGATGGCATCTTGCATCCCTCCGCGCCCAAAAAGTACGGTCATTGTACGGTAACCAACCCGACGGCGTCGATAACGTCTTCAGTGCCCGTCGGACAGGCCCTGCCCCTGCTGCATCTCCCGGGCGATGGCGTATTTCATAAAGGCCCCCAGGGCGGTCGTCCAGGCAATGGCCGCGCCGTCCACGCCATCCAAAAAACCCAGGCGCAGCAAATAGGTGCGCAGAAATGCCGCCATAGCGTGGGACATGGGGGCGGAGGCCGCTACCGGCCTGCCCCGGGCGTAGACCTTTTGCGCGTTGAGTTGGGCGTATTGTTGCATTTTACCGAGGAGCTGGGCGTAATCGGTGTAGGAATAATGATCCAGGGCCATGACCCCCAAGTCGCCCACGGGCCCCTCACAATGCCAGGACTCGTGCACCGTTTCTGTCAGGTCGTAGCGGCCCCGCCGCCGGTCAAAAAGGCGCAGTACCGTGTCCTGGGCCCAGTCGCCATGACGAATCCGCCGTCCATGAAAGGAACTGCACCGGCGCAGACGGTAGGCAGCCTGGCTAGGTGCCATAAGGGTAGCTTGGATGGCCTCTCGCCCTTCGGGGCGCAGCACCTCATCACTATCGAGCATGAGCACCCAGTCCTGCTGTGCTTGCTCCACGGCAAACTGTCGCTGCGCCGCAAAGCCCGCCCAAGGCCGATCGATTACCCGCGCCCCAAACCCTTCGGCGATCTCGCGCGTCGCATCCGAAGAGCCCCCATCCACCACCACAATTTCATCTGCCCAGCCCTGCACACTCGCAAGGGAACGCGGCAGGACGGCCGCCGCGTTCTGCGCCACATACACTACCGACAAGGGTAGTCGGTTCACGGCATGGCCTTGGGTGACCAGCGCATCAACAAGGGCAGACCGGCCATCCAAGCAATATTCACTGCATCGGCATAGCCCCAGCTCAGGGAGTCGAACAGGCCGCCAATCAAAAAAATCGCCACATAGGTCAAGGCAAACCACCCCTGTGGCGTCCAGCGCGCCCGCCAAGATTCGCGCGTAATGGCCCACAGTACCCAGAGAAAGAGTAGCAAACCGATAATCCCCAGACTTGCCGCCTCACTGATATAACTGTTGGCAGCGGTATTCATCACAAAATCTCCGGTTGCAGGAATCACATGCTGCGCCTGCAACTGCATCACGGCGGGATAGAAATTGCCGGTACCCACGCCAAACAAGGGATGCATCCAGAACAAGACCAGCCCCCCCCACATGGCGACCAGACGAATCCCCCAGCTACTATGTACGTCGGCTTGCGCTGGAGAGAAATGCTGCAACTCCTGAATACCCACCAGAAAATGGGCGCGCAAATCCGGGATGGCAAACAACCCCACCGCCGCCAGCACACCCACTACGGGTACAGCCCAACGCCAACGCCCGGGATAGAGGATAAACAAAGCCACCGGCAGCAACAGCACCAAGAGGAGTTGCCCCGAGCGCCCTGGGGTCAGGGCCATTTGCAGGGCAAAAACGACAATCAACAGCCAATTGGCCCAACGCGGGAAATTCCATTGCTGCTTTTGGTCATATACCAACCACAATATCGCATGGGCAAGCACCAGCGATAAGAAGATATGGTCGCAAAATCCAGTGTAGGGGATCCAGTCGGTATTTTGCCAAGGCAGAATTTTCCAAGTCATCAAAAATGCCAGCAATTCGTTAATAAAAATCCCGGCCAAGAACCAACGAATCACCCACTTCACCCAACGCTCGCGCCAGGGCAAAGTCGCCCCCATAAAGGCAAAGATGGCGTCGAAAGTAGAGACCGTGACCTTTTGCCCGAAAAACATATTGCTCGTCCACAGCAAGCCAATTGCCGTCCACGCCATCAACAAGAGCCAGGGCAGCCACCATCCGCGCTCGCCAATAGCGCGCCAGTCGCGCCAATGACCACTGAGACCATAGGCTACAATCAATAACCCCATGGCAATGCCCGAGCCGGCGGTGCTCAAGGGAAAGAAAAAAAGCGGCAGGGCGTACAGGCTAAACATCCAGGGATCGGGAATACGCAGGCGCATGGTTTACTCGGGTAGGGGCAATAGGCAGTGAAGGGCGTCGCTAATCTGCTTTGCACTGGGGTCGACCAGTACCTTGAGACCTGCGGCCACATGATAGTGCTCGGGATTGGCCCAGCGAAAGAGGGCCATCGTCGCCTTTCCCAGACCCACAGCCATATGGTAAGGGCCTGAATCGCTGGAGAGAAAGACGTCACAACTGGCAATAATGCCGGTAAGCAGTACCAAAGAACCCGCCCCCGCCAAGTTGTGTAGGGGGACGGCATCCCCCCAACGCTGCCGATACCGACGTAAGAACTCGTCGTTGATCTCGGCTTCATTGGCCGCCCCCGTCAGCCACAGGGAAAATGACTGCGGAAAGGCGCTTGGGTTCAGGGCTTCCACCAACAAATCCAAATCGGGCCGCTTGGGTAGGGCATCGGGTGTGCCGCAGCCAATGTTAAGCCCAATGCGCCACTCCCCTGGCAACCGGGGATGGGCCGATTGCCAAGCGCGCCCTTCGGGGCCAACTTTCAGGACAATGCCCTGCCCGTCCCGCTCCAGCCCCAGCGCCGCCAGGGCCGCAAAGTCGCGATGGGTGTAGTCCATGGGATCAGGCAGGCCCCGCTCCTTGGCGTAACGGCCAAAACTCGGGCCCGCCATGTCGTAGAGCGCCCCGCGGCCCGGCACCTGGGCGACACCCACCGTCACCGCGCCGGGGCTATAGGCGCGCAGGATGCGCGTTGCTACGGTGCTTTCCAAGCCATGGGGCTCATGGTCGATGATCAGGTCCGGTCGGATCTTCTGGGCCAAACGCCGCAACTCCGGCAGCAGCGTCCGCCAACCCGTCGGCCCCACCCCCCGCATCCCCAGCCAGCGGCCCTCCCGCAACGGCAAAAAATGGGCGCTGCGCAAGAGGTGGTGGCCGGCAATCAGGGATTCACTGGGGTAACCCGGCCAACGGGTCAGAAAGATCAAGTGCAGTTCCGCATCCGGCCAACGCTTTTTGAGCGTCGCCCAGGCCGCAGAACTGCGCAGGATATCCCCCACCCCGGCGCTGTGCGCCTTGATCAGGACAATGCGCCGGGGCGGTCCAGACAATCGGCGACGCATCCGCACTTCTCCCCAAGTCATGGATCAAGGGCATCCATGATACGGAGCCCGCTGGTTGCTGTCATGCTCCGGAACCCTTTCAAAGCACTGCAGAATGCAAATACCCTTTGGCCACAGGCCCAAAGTCCCTGTATATTTCAGCTCTATCAAGTCAGACTCATCAAGTCGTTGAGGAAACGATCATGCACAGTTGGCAAATGCAAACCGCCAAGGCGCGGTTCTCGGAACTGGTCAAGCACGCGGCACGGGAGGGCCCCCAGGACATCACCCTGCACGGTCGTTCTGTCGCGGTAGTGGTATCGCGGGAACTGTTTGATCGCCTGTCTGGTAACGAACAGTCTCTGGTGGACTTCATGCGCAACTCACCGCTGGCCGGACACGACGACATCAACTTCGAACGTGACTACAGCCTGCTGAACATCGACGAGAAAATCGCGTATCATTGGGGCCGCACCAGGTTGGCGGCTACACTGTCCAATCCTCCACAGTCAAATCCGGTACCCGGCTAAAGACCTTGTCTCGCGTTACCAGAGTTGCCTGGTGCGCCATCAGGTGCTTTGCGTGTGCAGCGATCATCATATCCATCGGTGCCAGAGTGACGCCGATTCGTTCGCACACCGTCCGCAATTCGCTGTAGGTTTCCGCCGTACCAGACTCCCAAGGCAATATCGACACGCGCGACAAAAACTCCCGAACCCGCAGGGTCAAGCCTTGAGGATGCCCGCGCCGGGCAACCCCATATAGCAGTTCAGCCTGTGTAATCACCGACACTGCCAGCCAATCTATTGGTACCGCGACCAATCGCTCTCTTGCTTGAGGAATATCCCCTTTGATGATGTGGCTGGCGATGTTCGTGTCCAGCAGATAAAGCATCATAAGTCTCCAAAGGGGTCACGGGCCTGCGCCCCCTGACAACGATCGGCCTCACTCATAAAGTCTTCTGGCACGTCCGTTGTGGCGTCTAACGCAAAGAAAGCGTCCCAAGATCCGGGGCGACGCGACAGAATCACGTCTCCCGTTACCGCGTCTCGGCGAATGTAGACTTCCTTGGCATCAAACCGATACTCCAAAGGCAATCGCACTGCCTGACTGCGCCCAGTCATGAAAATTTTGGCTGTTTGCATACATCCTCCAAGTCAGATGGATGGCTGATATATATCCAAAAGCATACCACCGCCCTCAGTGACTGCCAACGCGCGGGTCGAGGACTGTTAGCCCCAAGCACTGGAAAAGTCCCCCACTGGCTCCAAACTGTTAGGATAACGAACCGCGTATAGTCAGGAGGACACCATGAGTAGTCAGATGAAATTTGCTAAAGGATTCGCAGAGCTGCCGATCACCTTGCGGCTCGATCATCCCCTGCGCCTGCGTCCGGCGCGGGAGTTTCGCTCGCGGCTTCTGCGCTATGTTGCGGTGGCTACGGGGTTCTTGGGGTTTTCCCTGGGGATTGGGGTGTTTGGTTATCACGCCATCGCTGGCCTGAGTTGGATCAACAGCCTGCTCAATGCCAGCATGATTCTCAGCGGCATGGGCCCCGTATCGAGCCTCAATGGCACCGGCGCCAAGCTCTTTGCCAGCGCCTACGCCCTTTACAGTGGGGTGGTGTACTTGGCGGTTTCGGCGGTGATTCTCTACCCCTTGGTGGAACGCCTGTTGAAGATTTTGCACCTGCAGGCCATCAACACCCTGCAATCTGACCCCGGCAGCGCAGCCGATCCGTCCCAGAATCCTCCCCATTAGACTCGGCTAAACCCGGTCGTCGAGGGCTAGGGCACAGGCATGACCAACGGCGCCGGTCTCCACTTGCAAGGTGGGATGATGGATCTGGAAGCGGGCCTCCAGGGCCTCGGCCAATTGGTGGAGATAGGGATCGCCGGGGGCGCCATCGGGCATGACCAGATGGGCCGTGAGGGCGGTTTCCGTAGTGCTCATGGCCCAGATGTGGAGGTCGTGGACCGCAGTCACCCCCGGCTGCTCCAGCAGCCATTGGCGCACCGCCGTCCCTTCAATCCCGGGGGGCACAGCATCCAAGGCCAGGCCCACCGACTCCCGCAGCAGGCCCCAGGTAAAGAGGACAATAAAGGCGCTGATGACGATACTCACGGCAGACTCCAGCCAGAGCCAGCCGGTAAAAAGGATCAGCACACCGGTGAGGACCACCCCCAGGGACAAGGCGGCATCGCCCGCCATATGCAGAAAGGCGGCGCGCAGATTGAGGTCATTTTTGCGCCCGGCCATGAACATCAAGGCAGTGGCGGTGTTGATGAGCACCCCAATGGCGGCGACGACAATCATGATGGGCGCTGACACAGGCTCGGGATGGAGCAGACGGAGCACCGACTCCCAGACAATGGCGCCCGTCACCAGCAAGAGAAAAATGGCGTTACCCAGGGCCGAGAGGATGGAGGCACCCCGTAGACCGTAGGTAAAGCGGGCGCTGGGGAGGCGCCGGGCCAAGTGGCTGGCGCCCCAGGCCATGAGCAGGCCGAGCACGTCGCTGAGGTTATGCCCCGCATCGGCAATCAGGGCCAGGGAGTCCCCCCAGAACCCAAAGACCACCTCGGCAATCACAAAACCCAGGTTGAGGGTGACACCGACGGCAAAGGCGCGGCCAAAGCTCTTGGGGGCATGGTGGTGACCATGCCCCCCGTGCTGGTGTCCGTGGTCATGGTCATGGTCATGGTCATGGTCATGGTCATGGTGGGAGTGCTCGCTCATCTCGCAGTTCCTGAAAAATTCGATTATGCTGATTAAAAACCTTGTAGCCACTTCAAAGTAAAAAGGGGGGGGGTAGATGCGTATTGGAGAGTTAGCCACCGCCACGGGTGTGGAGACGGAGACCATTCGCTATTACGAGCGCCTGGGTCTAATGCCCGCGCCCAGTCGTCAGGCCAATGGCTACAGAACCTACGGGCCGCTCCACCAGGAGCGTCTGGCCTTCATTCGCCACTGCCGGGACTTGGATATGCCCCTGGCAGATATTCAGGCCCTGTTCCAGCTGCTGAGCCACCCCGAGGCCAACGGCCATGCGGTGGAGCAGCTCATCGATACCCAGTTGGCGCGGGTGCAGGAGCGCTTGGAGTCTTTGCAAACCCTGGCTACCCGCCTGCGCCAGTTGCGCAACAGTTGCAGCGGCGAGCACCCCCATCAGGAGTGCGGCATCCTCCAAGAGTTGCGAGCAGCGGCCCAGGGCGCCGACTGTGTCTGTCACGGAACAGTGCCCTCCTAATAACATCTACTTAGTTTATATTTAGACTATTTACAATCCGTCTTGGCACGTATTAGACTATGCTTGTGCTGATGCACCGAGAGCAGTTGTTCACTGGATTCATTTTGAGGAGAGCGTTTCATGTCTATTCGTATCAATGATGTAGCCCCCGATTTCACCGTAGACTCCACGGCGGGTGAGTTGAATCTGCATAAATGGATCGGCGACAGCTACGCCATCCTCTTTTCCCACCCCCGCGACTTTACCCCGGTCTGCACCACCGAGTTCGGCGCCGTAGCCCAACTGGCCCCCGAGTTTGCCAAGCGCAACACCAAGGTCATGGGTGTCTCGGTAGACACCGTCGAGGAGCACAAAAAGTGGAAGCGCGACATTGAAGCCATGGCCGGGGCACCGGCGGACTTCCCCATCATCGACGACACCTCTTTGCACGTCTCCAAGCTCTACGACATGCTCCCCGCCGAGGCCTATCTACCCGAAAAGCGTGATGCCAAGAACACCGCCACCGTGCGCACGGTGTTCATCATCGGGCCGGACAAGAAGGTACGCCTGACCATGTCCTACCCCATGTCCGTGGGTCGCAATTTTGCCGAAATCCTCCGCGCCCTGGACGCCATCCAGGCCACCGACGGCGTGCCCGTTGCCACCCCGGCCAACTGGGTTCCCGGCCAGGACGTCATCGTCGCCCTGTCCTTGACCGACGAGCAGGCCAAGGAGAAGTTTGGGGCCATCGACATCAAGCTCCCCTACCTGCGCTACGCCAAGGCGCCGAAGCAGTAAGACAGCGTCATCTTGCTAAACATACCCCGGCCTGTGCCGGGGTTTTTTGTAACGACGTCAGTCGAGGTCATTGCTGGCATCTTCCCGGCTATAGGTGCAGGCCACATCCGCCGGGTCGGCGGCGCGTATGGCGCCCGTTCTAGGATTAACGAGAAGGGCGAAGATGACGTCGCGGCTTTCTTGCGCTGGCCAAAGCAGGTTTCCGTACTTGTCCTTATGTATCTGCTCTGGTCGCGAGGCAGCAAAGACCTCTGCCCCTTGCCACACCCGTGGGTAAAATTGCGGACGGGTCAGGTGACAGCCAGCGCATAAAGTGTCAGAAAATCCATATCCGTAGTTTTGTTCATAGACAGCCTTACCTTTTTTCAGCGGGGCTGCATTCTTCGGTACTAATATCCAAGTAAAGCTACCAGCAGTAGCAACCAGCCTGTCCAACGGCACCGGTTTTTTTGGCGACTTTATAATTTCGTAATCCATATCTCGTAGTAGCGTTCTGGGAAGTATCATGACATCCAGGGGCCAGGTTTTTTTAGGCACAGATCCGGTGTAAGCAATGACTATGTCTGGATAGTGGGCCATGACATGCAAATAGATATCCTGGCCTGGACTTTTCGTGACGAGCTCGGTGAACAAGTCAAACCAACCCATGTCGGTTTCTGTTTTTACTTTATTGTTAGATCTAATAACATTTACGAAGTACATTTTTATTGGTTCTGGAAGTGACAAAACAGTTTCATTTATTGTGTGATCATTATTGATGATTCTTTCGTCTGGATGCCCTAGTTTTGGTGTGCTAGTGTATCCGTGTTCTGGCAAGACTTGTGGATTGGATGACCTATTTTGGACCAGGCTGCTGGCGCCTGCATTGGGGATGCACAACAGCGCCAACAGAATAATTATCAAGGTTTTCATCTTGTTGCCCTCCAGTCCTCGCTAATACAATCACGATCCGGGTTGATGTCTATGCTGGCTGTAAATGCTTCCATTGGGGTCCTGGTTAGTGGAATTACGTTTTGGGCTGTACCGCTCATGTTTGCCATTGCCTGTGCCCGATGGGCGCTATCATTCCACACTATGGGAGACAATCTTTCTTCATAGTGCAGGTGGGGAGGATGCCCTCCCGATCCCCCCACTTGAGCAATCACGCTTCCGGCCTTGATCAGCTGTCCCTTTTTAAGTTTGGGAGCGTTGAGTAAGTGCAGGTAACGGGTGACAAAGACCCTCCCATCGGGCAGGTAATGCTCCAAAACCAGGTAGTTTCCAGGGCCATTTTTTTACCATTATCGCGTATAGTTCCCACTACAATCCCATCGAAGGGCGCGCGAATGGGGGTGCCAGGCGCCTGGGCTAGGTCCACACCATGATGATAGCTATGATTATTATATTCCCTCGGTCCATAGGGCGAGACATAGCGATATCCCGTCACGATATTGCTGTAGTCGCGACAGTGGTGCCAATGATCCCCTCCACCTTTGATGGGATGGGCGCAGTGCAATTTTTGGGCGCCGGCAGCGCCATACCATTTCCACTCCATGTCGCTCCCCACGTTGCCTATTAGTTATATGTCCAGAAGATAGTCATGGCGGGGCGATGGGTCAATTTTTTCGGATCGTTTATTTTATTCTTTTATATCAGTATATTACAAATGAGTTTAGAGTACGATGGATTGGCGCCAAGGGTATCGCTCTCAAGATTCAGACCTGGCCCATATACAAGGGGGGGGGCGACCGCCCAGAACCCCCATGCTCCGGAGGGGAAAGCGCGACATTGAAGCCGTGGCGGGGCCACCGACGGCGTGCCCGTTGCCACCCCGGCCAACTGGCATCATGGAACAGACCACAGATCCGCCAGGGACTCTGCCTGCTGTAGCACCAGCTCCACTGCCTCGGGCTGCTGATCCGGGGGGTATTTCCACTTTTGCAAAGTACGCCGCACCAGAATCCGCAGTTTGGCACGCACGCTTTCGCGCACCTGCCAATCCACTGTGGTGCTGGCTCGGAGTTTTTCGGTGATTTCAATGGCAATCTTTTTCAGGATGTCATCACCTAGCTCACGGACCGCGCTTTCGTTGTTGGCCAAAGCGTCATAAAAGGCAATCTCGTCCTGACCCAAGCCCAGCGCGGCTTCGCGCTCCAGCACGGCCTGGAATTCCTTGGCCATCTGGATCAACTCTTCAATGACCTGCGCTGTCTCGATGGCACGGTTGTGATATTTGCGCAGGGTCTCCAGCAGCCGCTCGCCGTACTTCTTTTCCTGCACCACGTTGTTGCGCGCCCGCGCTTTGATCTCGTCGCGCAGCAGCTTTTCCAGCAGTTCGACTGCCAGATTTTTACTTTCCATCTGCCGCACATCTTCGAGAAACTCATCCGACAGCAAACCGATGTTCGGCTTGTCCAGGCCCGCCAGCGCAAAAATGTCGGCCACGCCGTCGGCGATGATGGCGTTGTCCAGAATCTGCTTCAGCGCGCTGTTTTTCTCTGCGGTGGACCGCTTCTTGTCCACCGTGGTGAACTTGGTGATGGCCGCCTTGATGGCGGAGAAGAAGGCGATCTCCTTGCGCAGCGCGGCAGCCTCATCCAGCGTGCCACACAGCGTGTACGCCTTGGTCACCGCCGTCATGGTGTCGAGGAAACGCTGCTTGCCATCCTTCAGACCCAGCAGATGATTGGCGCAGGGCACCAGCAGTGCCGCCGCACGGGTTTCAAACCCGCTGTAGTCGCAGCCGTGCATCATGCCGCGCACAATGTCCATTTTCTCCAGCAACACGGCCAGAGCCTCAGCGGCATTGTGTGTGGGGTCGCCCTTGCCCTTGGCTTCGGTGTAGGTCTTGAGTGCCGCCTTCAGTTCGTTGGCTATGCCGATGTAGTCCACCACCAGGCCGCCCGGCTTGTTCTTGAACACCCGGTTCACCCGCGCAATGGCCTGCATCAGGTTGTGGCCCTTCATGGGCTTGTCCACATACATGGTGTGGCAGCACGGCGCATCAAAGCCGGTCAGCCACATGTCGCGCACAATCACCAGCTTGAGCGGGTCTTTGGCATCCTTGAAACGCTTTTCCAAGCGCTTTTTCACCTGCTTGCTGTATAGGTGCGCTTGCAACAGCTCCTTGTCGGCTGCGGAGCCAGTCATGACCACCTTGATCGCGCCCTTCTCGGGGTCAACATCGTGCCAATCCGGGCGCAGGCTGACGATGGCGTTATACAAATGCGCGCAAATATCGCGGCTCATGCACACGATCATGGCCTTGCCGTCGATGGCCTCGGTGCGCGTCTCGAAGTGCTCGACCAAATCCTTGGCTACTTGTGCCAAACGCGGCGCGGCACCCACCAGTTTTTCCAGCGCGGCCCATTCGCTCTTGGTTTTTTCGCGGCTGGCGAGGTCCTCTTCGTCCTCCACCACCTCATCGACCTGCTCGTTGAGCGCGTCGATCTCAGCCTGCTTCACATCCAGCTTGGCCAAACGGCTCTCAAAGTAGATGGGCACCGTCGCGCCATCGTCCACCGCATCCTGAATATCGTAGATGCTGACGTAATCGCCAAACACCGCGCGCGTGTCCTTATCCTCCAGCGCAATCGGGGTGCCGGTAAAACCGATGAAGGTGGCGTTTTTCAACGCATCGCGCAGATGCTTGGCATAGCCGAACACATACTTTCCCGTTTTCTCATCAAAACGCCCCTTGGTGCCGTACTGGCTGCGGTGCGCTTCATCCGAGATAACCACGATATTGGATCGGTCGGACAGCAGCGGGTGTTCGTCCTCGTCATCCAGCAAGGCAAATTTCTGCACCGTGGTGAAAATGATGCCGCCCGCCTGGCGCGAGACCAGCATTTCGCGTAATTCATCGCGGCTGCCCGCCTGCAATGGCGTGGTTTTGAGCAAGTCGCTGGCCGCACTGAAGGTGGCAAACAACTGACCATCCAGATCGTTACGGTCGGTCACCACCACCAGCGTGGGGTTCTTCATTTCTGGCTGTTGCAGCAGCTTGCCAGCGTAGCAGGCCATAGTGATGCTCTTGCCCGAGCCCTGCGTGTGCCACACCACGCCGGCCTTGCGCGAACCCGGCTTGACCTCTTTACCGTAAGTGGCGCGCTCTTCCCGCACCGCAAGCCTTCCCTTGTCGGGCGAACTGGCCGCAATCACCGTGGCGCGCACCGCCTCGCGCACGGCGTGGAACTGGTGGTAGCCCGCGATCTTCTTGACGATGCTGTCGCCATCCTGCTCGAACAGCACGAAGTGACGGATGTAATCGAGAAACAACTCGGGCGCGAAAAAGCCGCGCACCACGGTTTCCAGCTCCCATTGCAGGCGGGGGCGGTCATCCTCATGGGCAATAGTGCGCCAGGGCAGCATCCGTTCGGCATTGGCTGTGAGCGAACCCACCCGCGCCGTCCAGCCATCGCTGACCACCAACGCCGCGTTGCTGTTGAACAAGTCGCCGATCTCGTCCTTGTAGGTCTGCAACTGGTTGAAGGCATCCCAAATATCGGTTTGTTCGTTAGCCGGGTTCTTTAACTCGATCACCACCAATGGCAGACCGTTGATAAATGCCACCAGATCAGGCCGCCAAGCTTGTTTGGTGCCGGTGACCGTAAACTGATTGATGACCAGAAATTCGTTGTGCTGCGGGTTGGCGAAGTCGATCAGGTGCACCAGATCCGTCTTCTTTTCCTCGCCCACCGAGAACTCCACCGCCACGCCCGAGAGCAGCAGCCGATGAAAACTGCGGTTGCGCACCACCGCCTGCGGCTCGCTGAGGGTTTGCAGCCTGTGCGCGGCCTGCTCCAGCGCGGCGGCAGGAATCTGCGGGTTGATGCGCGCCAGGGCTGCCAGCAGCCGGTCGCGCAGGATCACCTGCCGATAATCGGCGCGTTCCGGGTTCACACCGTCGGGCGCAATGTCCGGCCCATGCACAAACTGCCAGCCGGTTTCCTGAAACCAGGCTATGCAAAGGTCTTCGAGTTGTTGTTCGTTCAGCATGTTGGAACCTCTACACCCCCCTGGTGGTGATTAGCGACCGATCCGATTTGCGTGAAATAAACCTTGACCTAATTCGGTTGGCTTCGGTATTGTTGGCAGCAATACGGCCGACGCCTCTGCACTCTGTGTACGCGTCGGTTTTCATTTTGAAGTCCAGCAGTCGCAGCCGTGAATTTGTCACTCTGTATAGCATCCGCATCAACCATTCACATCATCCAACGACATCAAGGTATAACGCGGTCGCCCCTGGCCGACTTGAATGACACCGAGCTTTACGGTCACAGGCTTGTGCAGCCATTCCCGGTTGAGCACATCTGCATTTGCAACGGCTCGGTCAATCTTGCCTTTGATTAACCCATTCTGGTCAGCAAGTTTGAATTCGAAAGTTCGCCCCGCTGGCAACACCCCTTGAAACTCGCCGCGATAAGCTTGTTCGCGCTCTTGAATGTTGTCTGCTTTCAAGCGTGAGCACGATGTTTCGATCTGCGCCAGATCCGTATAACGGAAAGCATGATTGGCAAATTCCAGACCGCACCACGCCTGCTGCTGTACCAGCAGCTCCAGAAACTCGTACACCTTTCTGACCGCTCTGGGGTGCACTTCCTCAATGACTTCGGTAACTTCATCATCGGTACCTTCTGCCGCAAGCCTGAACAGCGCCTCGATCTTCTCCATTGCATCCTGCGGTTTTGAGTCCTCATCGAACAGCATCAACTCCGGCGCTGGCAATTCGAACTCAAATCCAAAGGAACCGATGGCGGTGCCGGTAATGAGCAACTGGTTCTTGTCGCGGTTGGGGATGGGACCCATATCGCTTAACCCCTGGCTCAACCCGGCGGCGACAGCAGCAAAAGCATCAGAGAAAGCGCCAGCGGCCTTGCCACCGAAGTCAGCGACAATGCCATGACTGCCGAACACAGGCTTGCCACGAAAGGTCAGCTTGGCTTTTTGCCGGAATTGCTGTGGTAACGCTGCCAATGCTGCCCGGACAAAAGCCAGTCGCGATTCGAGGCTCATGCGCTCAATGATGTTGTCTACCGGGATGGAGGCCAGCAACGTTTCCAGTTCGTTTATTTCAGAAGCAAGTGAGAGGGCTTCGTTATTCATGATGAATGCCTCCATGAGGATTTAGAACTGCTCTGGCATCCGCATCCTGAGCGGGGTCAAGTTCGATCTGAACAAATCCCTTCCACAGCCCATCGCGTCGGTGCGACCACATGCTGTACCAGTAGGCCACTCGCTTGATCGAATCAGCATCAAGTCTACCGCCGACCTGGAAGAAATAGGCGTCTACTGAATAGCAATCCTTTGCTTGCTGGTGATCAAAGAGGGTGGAATGCTCCCTGACGAGAGCACGTTGATCTACCCCAGATAAATCGACAAAGCTCACCACATCCATATCGCGAGGTGGACGGCCTTCCAGCAGCTCCACCTGCTCCAGAAAGCTACCATCCAGCCACTGAAAACCAGACACTATGCCTGCCCGGTGAATGTCTGCGCGAAACCGCAGCAAGCCATCGAATATGACGATGCGTTCCGGTGACATGGCGAAACGATCCACCAGCGTTGTCAGCTCGACGAAATATGGCGAGCGATCCTCGCTGTTCCCTGGCGATGATGGCCGAACGGGCGGTAACACACCCGCGTTATTCCAGGCGGGAATAGTGGCATTCAAAGTCATGGCTGGCTCCTTGTGCGCTGAGTGACTTCCTGTAATGGTGTGGTATCAGTGAGCGGCTCTGCACCAGCAACAGAAAGCTCGCCAGAGAGGAGTTTGGGGAGGAGGGTGTCGCGTGTCTCTGAAAGAAACGCAGACTCCTTTTGTCTCGACAAGATCTCACTAAATAGTGGCGCTACAAAAGAACTAAATTTCGCCAGTATTCCAAAGCCGGGCATAAGAACGTTCACCTTTGAAAAGGTAGACGTGTTCATGTTTAAAGTTGCGCTGCCGCCACTTGCCAAATCATGAAATTCTTTTTCCTTTTCGCTCATTTGAAAGTACAGGTAAACCGTGTACTCAGCAAAATTCGGGACGATGCTATTTATTTGCTGATTCGTTTGTGATGGCTCGTGCGTTATTACTACCTTGCCAATGGTCGCGATGCAGCTTACGCAGATTGAGCCAGCGGGAATGGTCTTCTTTGCTTGCGACGCCGCGCCAAGTGCAGCCAATTGCTCTGATGGATTTATCACATACACGCTGCTGTGCATGTCTGGAATTTTTATGAATGGAATGCCCACACCAAAATATTCTGGATTTGCCTTCGATGGAGTTTTCCCGCAAACCACATTACCAAATTGGCTAATTTGATTGACCTCCCACCCCCTCGGAATCTCCCCCAGCTCCGACTCTTCCATCGCATCTGGAAACAGCGCGGCGGTGGCGGCGAGTTGGGCGTATGGCTCGGGCGTCAGGGTGTCGAGTTCGGCGTCGGGTTTGCCGCTGATGGCGCGCATGGCGGCGCGCAGCGGGTCACGGCCTTCCTGTATGGCGGCGATTTTGGCTTTGACCGGGTCGAAATCTACAAACCACGATTTGAAGAGGGCTTGCGCCATGGCTTCGAGGGTTTGGTTGATGCGGCGGTTGAGGGCGATTTTGTCGTCCAGCCTACCAAGCACATACGAAAAGATCTTGCGTTTTTCTTTGTCTTTAGGCCATAGAACCTTGATTTTTTCGATGTTGTAGATCGGAAGTTTGGGCTGAACAGCGCCCACGGTGCCTTGCGCAATTTCTTGCTGTCCAAGGCGAGATGATAGGTAGTAGTAAAGATACAGTGCGTCGTGATAATCGAGCCCTGTCAACCTGACACAGTTTTCAGTCAATGATGCGTAATCGTAAAATTTATCTACGATGCTGAGCGCCCCGATTGTTCCGACGATTGATAATACGACATCGTTTTCTTGAACGATGTAGCGTGATATCAAAGGGAATACGTCATCAGGAACATATTCAATTCCTTCTCTTGGAAGGGTACGTTGACCAACATCTCTAACTCGTATGTACGGATGTTTTGACGGTGTCGATTGCAGGTTTTTGCCTGCAGGAAGGCGCTTCCCTCCCTTTATCGTGACAATTTCTGCAAGATAAATTTCAGGCGGATTAAAAATCATAACCCAACCCCGCCCCGCCTTCTGCACCACCACCCGATCGCGCTCAATGATCTTTCTGAACGATTCACTGGTCGTCGCCCAATCCACCACATCCACCTTGTAGGGCAAGTCGGAATCTTCAAACGCTTCCTCCAGCAATCCCAAAGTGCGAAAGCCGAGCGGCGTGTCGCCCACAACGCACAAGTCGAGGTCGGAATACTCCTTGGCCAGCCATTTGGCGCGAGAGCCGAAAGCCCAAACTTCACGCTCCGGGACAAACTTATGCAGAATGTCCTGAACGATCTTCAGGTGGTCGGCGCGCACATCAAGCAATGGCGTCATTGAGTCTCACCAAAAGATCTCGGGCATCGGGCAAAAAGGCGGGAATTTTTTCAAACACTTGCGCCGCAAGCTGAGCATCATAGGCATGAGAGGTTTGATTGCGTGCCGCCAGATGTCGCATCCATGCCTCGGCGTCGGCTATCAGGCCAAAACGGGCAGCCTCTCGAATGAAGGTTTTGTTGTTGGCTGTTATGTCGTCGAGCGCAAACTTCTCTTTGAGCACACGCAGAATCAGTTTTCGCGAAAGATCCATGGCACTTTCAAAGCGCTGGATCGCGCCATCGCGAACACTCAGCAGCAGGCGAGACTGGGTTTCTTCGGCATAACGGTAGTCACTCAGCGCATCATCCACGGCTTGAACCGCCATATACAAGGCGTCCAGACTGATTTCAGACATGATTCTCCCCCGCTAACTTCAGGTAAACCCCATATTCTCCTTGGTCGTCGATAGCCAATAGCTTGCCTTGTTGCAGAGCGGTCAGGTGTTCCTGCTTCAGCGTGATCAACTGACTGGCCCAGCGTTTTCCAAAAGGTCTTCGGGTTTCTTCTGTATCGAAGGGCGCATCGACAATCGCAATATATTCATCGCTATTCATAAATTAAACCCCAACCCCGCCAAATTCTTCTTAATCTCACTTTCCAGCTTGGCACTCTCGGCAAACTGCTCCGCCAGTTGCGCTGTGAGCCGCGCCATTTTGTCGGCAAAGGCTTCGCCGTCGTCTTCTTGCTCTTCGGCGCCCACGTAACGCCCTGGGGTCAGCACATGCTCGTGCTTGCGGATGTCGGCGAGCGATGCCGAATAGCAGTAGCCAGCCACATCTTCGTAACCTTCACCCAACTGCCAGGCGTGGAAGGTGTCGGCTACTTTCTTGATGTCGTCCACCGTGAAGTCGCGCAGTACGCGGTCTTTCATGTAGCCAAGCTGGCGGGCGTCGATGAATAGGAACTGACCGCGCCGGTCGCGTTTGCTTTTGGTCAGCGCCAAGCCGTTGCGCTTGTCGCGGGTGAGGAACCAGATGCAGGCCGGGATTTGCGTGTTGGTGAAGAGCTGGCCGGGCAGTGCGACCATGCATTCCACGTAATCGTCTTCCACCAGCCGCTTGCGGATTTCGCCTTCGTTGTTGGTATTGCTGCTCATGGAGCCGTTGGCCAGTAGCAACGCCATGCTGCCCGCCGGTGCCAGATGGTAGAGCATGTGCTGCAGCCAGGCGAAGTTGGCGTTGCCCTGGGGCGGGGTGCCGGCGATCCAGCGCGGGTCGTTTTCCAGCTTGGCGTTCCACCATTCCTTCATGTTGAAGGGCGGGTTGGCCATGACGAAATCGGCGCGCAGATCGGGGTGCAGGTCGCCCAGCAGGGTGTCGCCCGGTGCGCCGCCGAAGTTGAAGTCGATGCCACGGATGGCCATGTTCATGGCGGCCAGACGCCAGGTGGTGGGGTTACTTTCCTGACCGTAGACGCTGATCTGGCCCTGGTTGATCTTGCCGCCGTGCTGTTCGATGAATTCCTCGCTCTGCACAAAGAAGCCACCCGAACCCATGGCGGGGTCGTACACCCGACCCTTGAAGGGTTGCAGCATTTCGACGATGAGCGTGACGATGCTTTTGGGCGTGTAGTACTGGCCGCCCTTTTTGCCTTCGGCCAAGGCGAATTGCCCAAGAAAGTATTCATAGACGTGGCCGAGGATGTCTTTGCTTTTGAGGCCCAGCGGCTGGCCGTTGTAGTCCTTACGGTTAAAGTCGGTATCGGAGAAGTGGGCGATCAGGTCGGCCAGTTTGTGGCTGTCGATCTGGGTGCGGGCGAAGTCCTTGTTGAGCACGTTCTTGAGCTTTTTCTCGTTTTCGCGCTCGATGGCCTCCATGGCGTTGTCGATCAGCCAGCCGACGCTGCGCATTTCTTCTGGTTCGTCTTTACCCGGTTTATTCCACGGCAGCGGTGCCTTGGGCGGCAACTGGGCGCAGTCGCGCAGGGTCTGCCAGCGCGCTTCCAGCGGCACCCAGAAGACGTTGTTCTCGGTGTAGTAGTCGCGCACCTCCAGTTCGGCGGCGATGTCGGCCGCATAGTCTTCGGGGTAGTCCGCGGGGTCCATGTAGTAATCGTGGTCGGGGTTCTGGAATTGTTCGCGCAGTTCTTTCTGGCGTTCCTCGAAGGCGTCGGAGACGTATTTCAGGAAGATCAGACCCAGCACCACGTGCTTATAGACGGCGGCATCCAGGTTGGAGCGCAGCTTGTCGGCGGCGGTCCAGAGCTTTTTTTCGAGGTCATTGAAAAACTGTTGTTCGATGGAGTGCATAACGGCTTCCCAAAACTCTGCGGTATGGACGATCCCGTAAAAAAGGATACCCCATTGCCCCGGCGGCAGGTACTTGCCCTCCCCGATGCCTCAAGCGCTGGCGAGGGTCGCCAAGAAATGTTGCGCGATCTGCTCCGCCGCGAAGCCGGCGGCAAAACTTGGCCCGGCGGCCCCCAGGCCCTCGCGCAATGCGGCGTCGGAGGCCAGACGTAGAACCCCATCGCGCCAAGCATCCCCATCCCCCGGCGGCAGGAGCAGACCCGTTTGCCCCGGCGCAAAGCTCTCGGGGATACCGCCCATGGCCGCCCCTAGCACTGGCGTTCCACAGGCTTGGGCCTCCAGACAAACGCGGCCGAAGGTATCGGGTTCAATGGATGGCAAGGCCAGGGCATCCATCACGCTGTACCAGGGCGTGACCGGGTTCTGCCAGCCCTGCACATGCTGCCATTCCCGCCCCGCCAGGCGCGCCCGCAAGTCCGGCTCATGGGCACCACCGCCCAGCCACAGGCCCTGAATCCTGGGGTTGACGGCGTGGGCCGCGTCGATGGCATCGGCCAGCACAAAAACGCCCTTGCCCCGGTGCCAGGCGCCCCCAAAGCCCACGACAAAATCCTCCGGCGACAGGCCCAAGCGTTGGCGCGCCGTCGTCCGGGCCTCGACATCCCGCGCAAAATCGCTCAGGAATAGGGGATTCGGCAAGACCTCCACCCGCGCGGCGGGAATCCCTTGGGCCAGCAGACGTTCGCGCAGGTATTCAGAGATGGCGATCAGGCGCAGGGGCCAGCGCGCAAGCAGCCAGCGGGTGCTGGGACGCAGGCGCAGGTCCATGTGGCGGAACAGGATCAACGGGCAGCCTGCCGCCCGGCTGAGGAGGGCCAACGGCCAATACTCCTTGCTGAAACTACCGACCACCGCCTGCGGGCGGAGCGCCCGCAAGGCCCGCCACAGGGCACGCAGCCCATCGGGGTCGGCACTGTTGCGGAAGCGACCGTAGTGCACCTGTACCCCAGTGCCCACCAGGGCCGCCGCAATCTTTCCCTCGGGGTGCACCAGGGCGTGGACCTCGACACCGGCCTCGGCCAAGGCACGACAAAGGGTGATCATGTGGGTTTCCGTCCCACCGCCCCCCGGATTGGTGCCCACCCAGAGTAAGCGAATCCCCCTGCAGTTTGCAGGCACCTCAGTTGTCCGTGCGCGCCAAATCTGCCTCCAGCAGCATCCGCACGTAGCGGGTGTAGGGCAACCCCTTACGCGCCGCTTTGGCCTTGATGGCCTCCAATAGTGCCGGAGGCAAACGCATGTTCAAGGCAGCTTCCTTCCGGGAAAACTCAAAGCCCATCGGCCGAAAACCGGACAGATCATATTCCGCGAGATTGGCTTCGCTGACGAAGGCCTCTGCAGCCTCGTCATTCGGCAAGGACGGCAATGGTTTAAGCCGTTTGTTGCTCATAATGCTCTATCTCCTTCCGATGCATGTAACGGGCGCTGATGGGGCGGATCCAGCTTTGCCCCTCCCAGTCTTGCAAGCAAAACACAATGAAGAGATAGCGCCCTTGCGCATTTTTGCCAATCGCCCGTACCCTCGGTTCCTGCGGGCAAGGATCTGGAAAAACGGCGGGGCACCCTGCAAAAACCGCTTCAATCTCTGCGCGGGAAACACCATGCTTGCCGCACTTAGGCCAATTACCAGTGTCCCAAAGAAAGCCAGCTACCTGCACGAGAAAATCCACCACAAATGTCTACACAAAATACAACAGCGCGGACCGGAGCTCAATGGCGGTCCTCGTGCCGGGTGAGGATCTGCAAGGGGAAGACATGGGGCGCGTGGTGCCCGCCCACGCTCACCCGTGGCAGGGACCAGAGGGATTCACCGGGTCGGGCCCGCCCGCGGCGCACGGTTACCGCAGCGGCATACCCCGCAGCCTGGGCCGCCGTCATCTCCCGCTCGCCGGCTTCGCCGTAGGGATAGCAGAATTGGGTCACCGGCAGCCCCAGTAGCTCTTCCAGATCCTGCCGACTGCCACGGATTTCGCCCTCCAGATCCGTAGCCGCCAACTGCGGCAGATGCGGGTGCGTGCGGGTATGGGCACCGATTTCCATGCCCGCTGCCTGCCACGCCCGCAGCCCCGTCGCATCCATGAGCGGCTTGCGCACCCCCAACTGTTCGGCATCCCAGCGGTTGTAGCTCCCCACCGCCCCACTCACCACAAAGCAGGTGGCGCTGAAACCCAAGCCGCGCAACACCGGCAGGGCATGTTCCAGATTGTCCACATAGCCATCGTCAAAGGTGACGACGGCCACCTTGCCCTCGCGCTCACCCCGCAACCAGGGCAGGGCCGCGCCCATGGACAAGCCCTGATAACCCAATCGGCGCAAGAGCTGCATCTGCCGCGCAAAACGCCCCGGCGATACATAGAGCCCGCGCAGCTTCACCCCCCGCGGGGCCGCGGCAATATTGTGGTACATCAGGATGGGGATGGGGCGCATCAGGACTCGGGGTCGAGGTGCACGCTATTACGCAGCACGTAGGTCGTCTTCCCCTGCCCTTCAAAATAGACGCGCGAGAGCATCTCGGCGACGATGCCGGTATTGAGAAACTGCAGACCCGCGAGAAAGAACAGCACCCCGGCAATGAGCATGGGCCGCCCAGAAATAGCTGCACCCTCGGCAAATTTGTCGATGAAGAGATAAATCAACATCCCCGAACCGATAAACAGCGAAAAGAGCCCGACGACACCAAAAAAATGCATGGGACGCTGGCTGTAGCCCAAGAAGAATTTGACGAAGAGGAGGTCGACCAGCACGCGAAAGGTACGCGAAATCCCGTACTTGCTCTTGCCCGCCCGGCGCGCGTGATGGCGTACCGGCACCTCGACAATGCGGTCCGTATAGGTGAGGGTAGAGAGCCAGGCCGGAATGAAGCGGTGCATCTCACCGTACAGGCGCACCCCCTTGAGCACCGAGGCGCGGTAGGCCTTGAGGGTACAGCCGTAGTCATGCAGGCGCACACCGGTCAGACGGCGGATGAGGCGATTGGCAATGCGCGACGGAATCTTGCGCAATAACAGGCCGTCCTGGCGGTTCTTGCGCCAACCGGCGACCACGTCCAGCCGTTCCTCCAGCAGGCGATGGGCCAGGGGTAGGATGTCGAGGGGGTCATTTTGCAGGTCGGCGTCCAGGGTCACGATCACCTCTCCCTGGGCGGCATCGATGCCCGCCTGCATGGCCGCCGTCTGACCAAAATTGCGCTGCAGGTGGAGAATCTTGAGGCTCGACCCCCAGGCCTCGGCGGCCCGATCCAGGGCAGCGGCGCTGCCATCCCGGCTGCCGTCGTCGACGATAATGACCTCGGCATCAGCATCAGCTAACGCGGCGCGCAAGGCTTCTACCAAGGGCTCCACGTTTTCGATTTCGTTGTACAACGGGATGACGACAGAAAGTTCAGGCATGGGAGTCCCAGGCAGAAAGAAAAGCACGGGTGGCGACCGCGGGGTCAGCGGCCTCAAGAATTCCTGACAACACCGCAACCCCGTGGGCACCAGAAGCACGCGCCGTTGCCACCCGCTCGGGTGTCATCCCGCCGAGGGCGATCACCGGCAGCGCCGCTGGCGCTACGATCTCGGCAAAACGCTCGGCACCCAGGGCCACTGCATCGGGATGCGTCTGGGTGGCAAAAAGCGGCGAGAGCAAGGCATAACGGGCGCCCAGCTCGGCGGCATGTTCCAGGCATTCAGCAGAGTGGCAGGAAACGCCAAAGGGCAAGTCCGGCGCATGCGTAGCCGCCCGCAGCCGCGCCTCGGTCCAGTGCAGCCCGGTACACGGCCACTGCGGCAAGGGCTCGGGATGATTGAGAAAAACCTGTACGCCAGTCTCCCGTGCCTGACGCAAAAAGACCGACATCGCCGCCGCCAATCCCGGCGCCACGACTTCCTTGACGCGCAGGATCACGCCTCGGAGCCCACCGTCGATGGCTGCGGTCAGGGCGGGCAAAAATTGCTCCGCTGCCACCCGCGCCGGGTCGGCGATCAACCACAGGGGCGGTTGTGGCAGCTCTTCGGCCAGCAGTTTCGCCACTACCGGTAGGTTAGGCGCCAGACAATTCAGGGAAGCAATCTCCCAGGGATACACCCAGCGAATCTGCTGCCCTTCCCGCCCGTAGGGCTCCCCCTCCCAGCTCCGCACCCGGAAAAAGTGCAGCGCTACAGTGCGTTCGGGATAGGGATGATCACGGCGCAGAAGCAGCTCCGCATGCCCAACACGAATGCCTATTTCCTCGTCCAGCTCGCGCGTGAGGGCCGCCTCCGGCGCCTCGCCGGGCTCGATCTTACCCCCCGGAAACTCCCAAAAGCCGGGCCAAGGTTTGCCTTCCGGCCGCAACGACACCAGCACCCGCCCGTCGGCACGCTGTAAGACCCCGGTGGCCACGGGTACTACGGCCATGTTCTAGCTCCGGTAATCGGCGTTGATGCGCACATAGTCATAGGAAAGGTCGCAGGTCCAGATCTGCTCTTCTGCCGTTCCCCGCCCAAGTGCGACATGGATGGGAATCTCGGCCTGGGCCATGACCGCCTGCCCGGCCTCTTCCGTATACCCGAGGGCACGGGCACCATCCTGCACGATGCAGAGATCGCCCAAGTGAATTTGCACCCGCTCGACGTCGAGATCCTCGATCCCTGCCGAGCCGATGGCGGCAAGCAGGCGCCCCCAGTTGGGATCAGAGGCAAAAAACGCCGTCTTGATGAGAGGACTGTGGGCCATGCGGTAGGCCACCTGCAAACATTCTGCCTCGCTGCGCCCGCCGCTGACGCGAATGGGGATAAACTTGCTCGCCCCTTCTCCATCACGAACGATGGCCTGCGCCAGCTCCATGGCTACCGCGGTAATCGCTTCCACCAGGACCGCGGCATCGGCCAGGGCGAGCAGTGCATTGCCGGCCTGCCCGGTGGCGATCAGCATGCAGGCATCGTTGGTGGACATGTCGCCATCAACGGTGATGCGATTAAAGGAACGATTCACCGCCTGCTCCAGAATCGGGCGCAGGGCCTCCGGCGCGACAGCGGCATCGGTGGCAATGTAGGCCAGCATGGTGGCCATATCCGGGCGAATCATGCCCGAGCCTTTGGCAATGCCGGTGACGGTCACGCGCTTGCCGTCGATCTCCAGCTGTCGCGAGGCGCCCTTGGCAACGGTGTCGGTGGTGAGGATGGCGCTCGCCGCCTCCAGCCAGCGGTCCTCGGCCAGATTCGCCACACAGGCCGGCAAGGCAGCAGCAATCTTGCCCGCCAGATCTATCGGTTCGCCAATTACGCCGGTAGAAAAGGGCAAAACCTGCTGCGGCTGGCAACCCAGAGCATCAGCCACCACCCGGCAGCTATTCTCCGCAGTATGCTGGCCCTGCGCACCCGTTCCCGCATTGGCATTTCCGGTATTGATCACCAGGGCCCGAATGCCTTGCCCAGCGGCAAGGTGCGCCTCGGCTACCAGTACGGGTGCCGCACGAAAGCGGTTACGGGTAAAAACGCCCGCCACCTGTGTACCCGGCGCCAGCGCCAGCAGGGTCAGGTCGCGGCGGCCAGCATAGCGGATATGTGCCTCGGTAACGGCAATCCGCACACCAGCCACTGTCAGGAGAGAACTCGGGGGATCAAGGGCAACAGGCATGACGGCTCCTCAGCCAAGGCGACCGCAACAGTGTTTGTATTTTTTACCCGAGCCGCAAGGGCAGGGTTGATTACGACCGACCTTGTGCGTTTGGAAGGGCATCGCCGCCGCCGAACCGAGGGCCGCCACTGCCGGCAAATCAAGGTCCTCATCCTGGCTCGAGCCACCGGCCAGATCAGGGTGCTGAAAGACCAGGCCCTGATTCGTTGGGCGACTAGGGAAGAGGCTGCTCCAGTCCATGGTTTCTGTAGGCGTCTCGGAAACCGGGCTGACCTGCACGTGCGACAGGGTGCTGACAATCTCTTCGCGCACCCGCGCCAGCATCGCATTGAACAGGGTTAGCGACTCACGCTTGTACTCCTGCTTGGGGTTTTTCTGTGCATAACCACGCAGATGAATCCCCTCGCGCAAATGATCCATGCTCGCCAGATGGTCCTTCCACTGGCTATCGAGTACCTGCAGGGTAATGCTCTTTTCCAGATGGCGGGCCATGTCTTCACCCATCAACGCTTCACGCTCCTGCCAACGTGCATGCACCGACTCCAAGATGCGCTCCTGCAAACCCGCATGATTGAGAGTACGGTCAGTAGCTAGCCATTCCCCCACAGGAAACCTCTCGGCAAAGACCCGCTCCAGTGCCGTCTCCAGGTCCTCGATATCCCACTGCTCCTCCATGACGCCGGCAGGGGCATAGGCATCGAGCAGGGCTTCGAGCACATCCGCGCGCAAGGTCTCCACTTCATTGTGTAGATTGTCGCTGTCCATGAAGGCGTTGCGCTGCGCGTAGATGATCTTGCGCTGGTCGTTTGCGACATCGTCATATTCTAGCAACTGTTTGCGGATATCGAAGTTGCGCGCCTCGACTTTGCGTTGCGCATTTTCGATAGACTTCGTCACCCAGGGATGCTCAATGGCCTCGCCCGGCTGCATACCGAGCTTCTGCATCAGCCCACCCAGGCGGTCGCTGCCAAAGATGCGCATCAAAGGGTCTTCAAGAGACAGATAAAAGCGACTGCTGCCGACATCGCCCTGGCGCCCGGCACGGCCACGCAACTGGTTGTCTACCCGCCGCGACTCATGGCGTTCCGTGCCAATGATGTGCAGCCCCCCCGCGGACAGGGTTTTTTCGTGTTCCCCCGCCCAGCCATCGCGCAGGCCCAGTGCCTGTTCGGCCTTGGCGGCATCATCCAGATCTTCGCGCGCCTCGATCATCTCTACCTGATGGCCCACATTGCCACCCAACACAATATCAGTGCCGCGCCCGGCCATGTTCGTGGCGATGGTCACCGCGCCCGATTTGCCCGCCTGCGCGATGATCTCCGCCTCGCGCTCATGTTGCTTGGCATTGAGCACGGAATGCGGGACTTTCTTCTGCCGCAAAGCATGGGAAAGGTACTCGTTGTGTTCGATAGAAGTAGTGCCCACGAGTACGGGCTGCCCGCGCTGCCGACAATCCTCGATATCGGCAATGATGGCGCCCCATTTTTCTTCCGCCGTGCGGTAGATTTGATCGGCCAAGTCGTTGCGCTGCACCGGCCGATGGGTTGGGATGACCACCACTTCCAGACCATAAATCTGGTTCAGCTCAAAGGCCTCCGTATCGGCGGTGCCGGTCATACCCGAAAGCTTGCTGTACATGCGGAAATAGTTCTGGAAGGTGATAGAAGCCAGGGTCTGGCTCTCATTCTGGATTTCCACGCCTTCCTTGGCCTCCACCGCCTGGTGCAGACCATCTGACCAGCGCCGACCCGTCATCATGCGCCCGGTAAATTCATCGACAATGCAGACCTCACCATCGCGCACGATATAATCGGTCTCGCGGTGGTAGATATGATGCGCACGCAAGCCCTGATTGAGGTGATGCACCAGGCTAACATTCTGAATGTCGTAGAGGCTTCCCTCGCGCAGCAAACCATCATCAATCATCAGCTGCTCGGCCTTTTCGACGCCGTCTTCCGTCAGCAGAACCTGCTTGGCTTTTTCATCGATGGTGAAATCTTCTTCGGCAACGAATTGCGGGATCAGTTTGTCAACTTTGTTGTATAAATCGGTGTTCTCTTCCGTCGGCCCGCTAATGATCAGCGGCGTGCGCGCCTCGTCGATGAGGATGGAGTCGACCTCGTCGATGATGGCGTAATGCAGGCCACGCTGCACCCGCTCGGCGGGCGAGAAGGCCATGTTGTCGCGCAGATAATCGAAACCAAACTCGTTGTTGGTGCCGTAGGTAATATCGGCGGCGTAGGCGGCCCGGCGTTCTTCCGGAGAGAGGTTGGCAATGATGGTGCCAACGGAGAGGCCCAAAAAACGATGCACGCGCCCCATCCAGTCGGCATCGCGACTAGCCAGATAATCGTTGACGGTAACGACATGCACGCCCTTGCCGGTAAGAGCGTTGAGATAGGCAGGCAGGGTAGCGACCAGGGTCTTACCCTCACCAGTGCGCATCTCGGCAATCTTGCCTTCATGCAGCATATAGCCACCAATGAGCTGCACATCATAGTGAGACATGCCCATGACCCGACGCGCTGCCTCGCGCACCGTGGCGAAGGCCTCGGGCAGGACGGTTTCGAGCGACTCACCTTGATCGACGCGCTCGCGCAAGAGGGCAGTTTGCCCCTGTAACTCAGCGTCGCTCATGGCGCGATACTGTTCCTGCAGGCCGTTGATCCGGGCGACAACGCTGCGGGCTTTCTTGATCAGGCGGTCGTTGCGACTGCCCACCACATGACGGATGATGGTTCCTAGCATGAATGCCAAAACTCTAAGTCAAAAAAATATGCCCGAGGGTAGCACGAAGCCCGCGCGGGCGAAACGCCGCGCCCGCGATCAAATCGGCCCAGGGCTCGCCGCCGTGTTTCGTCATGGGCAAGAGCTGCACCATCGGCAGCAGGACTGGAACGCCCTGCTGAGCTTGGAAGCGCAGGAACGTACCTGTCTGGTCGACTGGCGCGGCGGCAGCTTGCAGGTCTTGGTGGAAAGTGGCGTCTGGTTGGCTTGGTTGCGGCGCAACCAGAAACGTATTTGCCAGCGCTGGAACACGCGCTTCCCACAAGATCCCGTAATACGGATTGAGGCGGTGGTTCGCCCCTGGCGACAATCTATTCGTGCTGCACAAGAGCCAAGTACCACGCAGGTACTGGGACCAGCGCCCCTAGTGCTAAAGCAACTAGCAGAAAACAGCGACGGCGCCCTTGGCGCCGCCCTGACACGCTTGGTAAAAACCCTGGATCAGGCAGGCACTGAGGCCAGCGAATCGACGAAGGAAAAGGGCGCCCGCTCGGGAGAGGAGTAATCGACATACTCCCAGGCATCTTCCCGCTGCAGCAGCAGGCGCAGGAGCTGATTATTCAGGGCATGGCCCGCTTTGTGACCGGAAAAATGGCCAAGTAGAGGGTGACCGAGCAAATACAGGTCGCCGATAGAATCGAGCACCTTGTGGCGCACGAACTCATTGGCATAGCGTAGGCCGTCTTCGTTGAGCACGCGATAGTCATCGACAACAATGGCATTGTCGAGATTGCCACCCAAGGCCAAGCCCATGCGTCGCAAGGTCTCTACTTCCCGCATGAACCCAAAGGTACGCGCACGCGATACTTCTTTAAGATAAGAGGTATGGGCAAAATCGACACTCACCTCTTGGCCGCCATTGCGTACCACCGGATGATCGAAGTCGATGGTAAAGCTTACCTTGAATCCATCGAAAGGCTCGAGCCGCACCCAGCGATCGCCATCTCGCATCTCCAACGCCTTGGTAATGCGAATAAAGCGCTTGGGTGCATTCTGCTCTTCCACGCCGGCACACTGAATGAGGAATACGAAAGGTGCCGCACTACCATCCATGATCGGCACTTCGGCGCCGTCCAGGTCAACATAGACGTTATCGATCCCGAGTCCGGCAAAAGCGGACGTCAGATGTTCGATGGTACCGACGCGAATTTCGCCATCACCGATATTGGTTGATAGTCGCGTATCAACGACATGCAGAGGATCGGCTTTAATGTAGGCATTACCGGACAGATCGCTACGATGGAACACAATTCCGGTATTCACGGGCGCAGGGCGCAATCCAAGGTACACCTTTTTGCCACTATGCAGGCCAATACCGGTGCCCCAAATCATATTTTTCAGAGTGCGTTGCTGGATCATATACCTTTTTGCGATCGCCGGGATCGCCCTCCCACGTTTCACTAAGACCAACGATACAACGACTGTTGCGAAGTTACAACTTTTTCCTGTCGCGCCAGTGTAACGCCAGCCCCAAGCGCTTACAATCCACTTTGACATTCGTTCATGATTGGCCACCCATTCCCGCGCGCGTTCTGCTACACTCTGCCTTTCGATATTACGGCGAACCACTTTTTATACCGATTTTGAGGACCCTTGCATGGCAACACCAAGCAACAAAAAGACCCTGATGACCCTCTATTCTGCGCAGGATTGCGTCTTTGCCCATCGCGTCCGCTTTGTGCTGGAAGAGAAGGCCATGGAATATCAAGTAGTCGATATCGACTTCGCTGACAAGCCAGACGACCTATTCGAGTTAAATCCATACGGCGAGGTACCCACCTTGGTCGACCGCGACCTGGCCATCATTGAGTCTTTTTTGATCATCGAATATCTCGACGAGCGCTTTCCCCACCCGCCGTTGATTCCTGTCGATCCGATCTCGCGCGCACGCGTGCGGGTTGGCTTGATGCAGTTTGATCGCGACTGGTTCGGCCCGCTCTTCCGTCCCGGGTTCAGTGCGGAAGATCAGACGGCAGCAAAAGACTCTCTGCGGCGTTCGTTGGCCCAGCTCAGCACCCTATTCAGTCAACAACGCTATCTTTTTGGCGATGAACTTTCCATTGCCGACTGCGCCCTAGCGCCGCTCTTATGGCGGCTCCCCACCCTGGGTATCGAAATCCCCAAAGGCGCTAAGGCCACCCATGATTACATGGAACAGATCTTTGCCTTGGAGAGCTTTCAACGCAGTCTGACCCCGGCAGAAAAAGCCCTGCGCTAATGGCAGCTTCAGTAGCCGGCCAAGACAACCTCGCGGCCGGCCTGTTTGCCCGTTGCCAACGCGATCCCGATGGGCACATCGCCTGGATGCGTGCAGATGACCGATTTATTCCTTTGCGCGCTGCCGATTTTGCCGAGGCCGTGCGGCGGCGGTCACGTGCACTGTCGCGTCTTGGGGTGCGCAAGGGCGACCGGGTTCTGCTCATGGCGTCTAATTCTGTCGATTGGGCCATCCTCGATTTTGCCATTCTGAGCATTGGCGCCATTACCGTCCCACTCTATGTGAGCTTTGGGGCGCGTGAGATCCATTACGTACTAGGTGACTGCACACCGAGCGTCATCCTGCTGCAAAACCAGGAAATCTACGCACGCCTGGACCCGGCGTCCTGGGGCGTCGCGCCGGGACACACTTTTCTGCAGGAAGCAGCGGCCGAACTACAAACCTGGACGGCGCTGGATGCCCTGGGTGCCGGCGAATCCCCTACACCCCCAGTGGAGCCAGTAGGGCGCCAAGATCTCGCCAGCATCGTCTACACCTCTGGTACTACGGGTTGGCCCAAGGGGGTCATGCTTAGCCACGGGAATTTTCTTAGCAATATTGAGGGCTTTTTGCATCTGGTACCACTGCGGGCGGGACAACGGCTCCTGTCGGTACTGCCGCTGAGTCACGTCTTTGAGCGTGCCACCGGCCATTTTGGCGGCTATCTCCTAGGGCTGGAGACGGCCTATGCCGAACGGCCCGACACCGTGCTGCGCGATCTGCGTGCGACCCGCCCCGACCTACTGATCGCCGTCCCGCGCATCTTTCAAGTGCTGTACGAGCGGACATTACGAACCCTGAACGATCGCCACGACTGGCTGGGGAAATTTCTCCGCCGCGGGATTGGCGTGGAGGGAAAGACTGCCGCCGGCTGGCAACAGGCGGCGAGCAGCTATTTACTGCGGAAACAGCTACGCAAAAAGCTCGGCGGGCGCCTGGGGTATTTCGTCTCTGGTGGCGCCGCCCTGGATCCGGCCATCGCAAAGTTTTTTCTGCAGCTTGGCCTGCCCATTCTCGAGGGCTATGGCATGACCGAAGCCAGTCCGGTCATCGCCGCCAACCCCCTCGACGCTATTCATCCCGGAACCGTTGGGAAACCTCTGCCCAACCTCGACCTGCGCATTGTCGAGGATGGTGAAATCCTCGTTCGCGGCCCTTCAATCATGCAGGGGTATTGGAACAACGACGCAGCGACCCGCGAGACCGTGGTAGATGGCTGGCTGCACACGGGTGACGTAGGCGAACTCGACAACGACGGCTACCTGCACATTACCGAACGCAAAAAAGAAATCATCGTCAACAGCGCCGGCGAAAACATTGCGCCACAAAAGATCGAGATGCGCTTGTGTAGTCAGCCAGTCATCGCCCAGGCCGTCGTCTTCGGCGACCATCTTCCCTACCTGATCGCTCTGCTCTATCCGAATGCGGAAATCGTCCAATCGATGCTAGGTGAAAACCCCGATCAGCGTCGCCTTGAGCAGGCTCTGCGCCAAGCCATCGACGTCGCCCTGCGCGGGCTACCGAGCTTCGAGCAGGTGCGGCGCTTTGCCATCCTCCCCGAAGCCCTGAGCGAGAGCGCCGGCACCCTCACCCCTACCCTAAAGGTAAAGCGGCGGCGAGTGGCAGAATGCTATGCCACCGAGCTTGCCGAACTCCGTCGCTAATACCACTGCCGGGACGCGCTAATCGCCCATGCGTCCGTGCTTATTGACGGAGCTGCTGTGTCCCCAAGCCTCCAGGTTCTGAACCTGCACCCCCACCCACCAATACTCCGCCACACTGTCCTTGCCATGCCCACCAACGAGTGCTTGACCAGGAGCCAGGTGGACATGTTCCAAGAGTTGTCGCGCGGCATCTTTCGTGCGGAACACCGACCATGCCACCACCCGTTCCATTGCTACCACTGAGGGCAATTCGCGCGCTTCATCCAAAAACTTGTCACTGATCATGGCATTTTCTCCTCACGTTATTGGTTGCCTTCAGTATAGTTCCTGTTCGGCCACGTGTGCGGATTTGTGCGGCGGGCGAAACTGCGTATAGTGCGCCCTGGAGTGAGTCAGACGACCGCCGCGGAGCAATCCGGGGAGGAAAGTCCGGGCTCCACAGGGCAGGGCGCCGGCTAACGGCCGGGAGGCGTGAGCCTACGGAAAGTGCCACAGAAAACATACCGCCTAAGCGTGCAAACGCCGGTAAGGGTGAAAAGGTGCGGTAAGAGCGCACCGCGCTCCCGGTAACGGGAGTGGCAGGGTAAACCCCGCCCGGAGCAAGACCAAATAGGCGCACCATGCTGTGGCCCGCAGCGTGCGCGGGTAGGTTGCTGGAGCCGCCCCGTAAGGGTCGGCCTAGAGGAATGGTCGTCCACGACAGAACCCGGCTTACCGACTCACTCCACTTTTCCCCACCCGCCGTTAATTCTGCCAATAATATTTGAAAAATATGTTGTTATTTAACTGGTTGGCGCCTTTTTCTAAGAATCCTCACGAAACCCACTTGCACTTACGCTAAGATACCGAATTATTACGGGTTTTTACCTTGACAGGAAAGGTACCGCCCCCTAATCTTGGCAATGTGGGAAGAAGTGGGGCAAAGTGGTAAAAAAAGGAGAGCCACCCAGACATGTTTCGCGGCACGCATCGTCATAATCTGGACAGCAAGGGACGCCTGAGCGTGCCGGCGCGCTTTCGCGACCAGCTCAACGCCCTTTGCGACGGCCAGATCGTGCTCACCATCAACCCCACCAGTGAAGAAAACGAGCGCTGCCTCTGGGCCTATCCCCTGCCACGCTGGGAGGAGGTAGAGCAACAAGTAGCCAATCTACCCACTAGCCAAACCAGTAGCCGCCGCTTCCAGCGTCTGTTCATTGGTCACTCTGAGGAACTGCGCCTCGACAACCAGTCCCGTGTACTTTTGTCCGCCAATTTGCGGCAATACGCGCGCATTGAACGGGACGTGGTGCTGGTGGGGCAAATCGGCAAATTTGAGATTTGGGATGCGGCACTCTGGGATCAGCAAGAAAGCCTACTGAGCGAAGGGGATCTTCTCGCCAGCCTGGGAGATCTGCAGCTATGAACGCCCACCACCAGCCGGTTTTGCCCAACGAGACCCTCGCGGCGCTGCAACCCGCGTGGCAAAGTCGCAGTCCGCGGCGCTTGGTTGATGCCACTGGCGGGCGCGGGGGCCATAGCGCCCTGCTCCTGGCACAACTCGCGATTGACGACCGCCTTTGCATTTTTGATCGTGATCCTGCAGCCATTCAGTCCCTGGGCGAACGCTTCGCGAACGATCCACGGGTGGATCTGGTACAAGCGCCCTTCGATGCCCTGGCGCAGGTGTTGGAAACGCGCGGCTGGCTGGGGCGAGTCGATGCTATCCTCGCCGATCTGGGAGTATCATCCCCACAATTGGACGAAGCCAAACGCGGCTTCAGCTTTTTGCGCGACGGCCCCCTGGATATGCGCATGGACCCCGAGCAGGGCCAATCTGCCGCAGATTGGTTGGCGCAGGCAGAATTCCCGGAACTGCGGCGCGTCCTGCACGAATACGGTGAAGAGCGGGCAGCGACACGTATCGCCCGGGCGATTATCGCCAGACGCCAAACCGCACCGCTGCTGCGTACCCGCGAACTAGCCGAGCTGATTGCCGATTTGCTCCCGCCCGGCAAGGGTATCCACCCGGCCACCCGCAGTTTTCAGGCAATCCGCATCCAGATCAATGACGAGCTCGGCCAACTCCAGCGTTTTTTGCCGCAAGCCTTGGCCGCGCTGCGTCCCGGCGGCAGGCTCGCAATCATCAGTTTTCACTCCCTCGAAGATCGTTTGGTAAAACGCTTTTTCCGCGCTGCGGAAGAACGTCCCGATCCGCGCGTACCGCTGCGTGCCACAGAGCTACCCGCGCAGCCCTGGATTGAGATCAGCCCCGCCATTCGCGCGCAGGAAGAAGAGATCGTCAACAATCCTCGCGCCCGCTCGGCCGTGCTGCGCGCCGCCAGCAAGAATCCGGAGTATCGCCATGCGTCGTAGCACCATTATCCTCGTCGCTCTCATCACCCTGACCCTGTTCGGCATCGTCGCCGCGCGGGAAAACAGCCGGGCGCAATTCATCCATCTGCAGGCGCTGCAAAATCATATCTTCAGTCTCAACAATCGCTGGGGACAGCTACAACTGGAACAAGCAACGCTGGCTTCCGACACCCGCGTTGGCGACATCGCGCACCAAAAGCTCGGGCTAGAAGCGCCCAAAAATAGTCAGATCGTTATGGTGAAAGCGCAGTGACTGCGATCGCTTACTCTCCCCTGCCACGCTGGCGCCCGCGTCTCGTACTGGGGGTGCTGGGCGCCGGATTTTGCGCCATCCTGTACCAGTCTTGGCAGACGCAGGTGGAGCAAAGCGGGTTTCTTCGCGCCCAAGGGCAACAACGCTATCAGCGGCAACTTCCGTTACCGGCCACGGCTCGAGGGGAGATTTTCGACCGCAATGGTCAACCTTTGGCCTTGTCGGTACCCAGCAGCACGGTCTGGATAGACCCTAAGGTTTTTGGGCAGCAGCAAGCACGCTGGCCGGAATTGGCAAAAATCCTCGGGATTTCCACCGCAGGGATGCAAGCGCATTTGCAACACGGCGGCACTGCCTTCGCCTACCTAGCGCGGCAGATCGATCCGCAGCTTGCGGCGCGAGCGCTAGCGTTGGGAATACCTGGCGTGCACGAACTGCACGAGTATCGCCGCTTCTATCCTGCAGGTGAGGTCACTGGGCCGTTGTTGGGCTTCACCAACCTCGACGGGGCTGGTAGCGAGGGCTTGGAGATGGCCTATGATCATGTCCTGCGCAGTCACGCCGGCAAGCGCGAGATCTTACGTGACAATCATGGGCATCTACTTTCCAGCGCGCCGGAGAGTGCCAGCGAAGCGGGGAAGAGCCTCACGCTGAGCATTGATCGCCGTCTACAGTATGCCAGCTACACAGCCTTAGCCGCTGCCGTGCAGCGCTTTGCCGCACGTTCCGGCTCCGCCGTCCTTCTTGATGCCCATAGCGGTGCGATTCTGGCCATAGCCAACTATCCCGCCAGTAACCCCAACGATCGGGACCAATATCACCCCGCTGACGCCAGCGATCGCGCCATTACTCATACCTTCGAGCCCGGCTCGGTGATGAAACCCTTTGCCGTGGCAGCGGCATTAGATAGCGGCAGCATTCAGCCGAACAGTAGCTTTAACGTCGACACCAATTGTTTTCGTGTGGCCAGCTATTGTATTCAAGACGACGCTCGCCATGGCACCCTCGACATCGCGCAAATTCTGAAATATTCCAGCAACATCGGGGCGGCGAAAATTGCCCTGCGCACACCGGCAAAGGATCTTTACGCGGAGCTGCAGACGGCGGGCTTTGGCGAGTCTGTGGGCTTGGGTTTGCCGGGGGAGAGCGCGGGACGCCTCCCGCCCTATCAAGAGTGGGGTCCGGCCACCCACGCCGCCATTGCCTACGGCTATGGTATCTCCGTGAACACCCTGCAACTGGCCGCAGCCTATGCGGCCATTGCCAATGACGGCGTTTACGTTGCTCCACATTTGCTCAAGGGACAACGGGGCGAGGAACACCGGCTAATGTCTGCCCGCACCGCCGCCAATCTGCGCAAGTGGTTGGCAGGAGTGGTCGCGCCGCAGGGGACCGGTTTCCTGGCCGCCATTCCCGGCTACACAGTAGCTGGCAAAACGGGAACGGCGGCCATGGCCAATGGCAAGGGCGGTTTTCATCGCCACCAGGTCAATACCACCTTCGTCGGCTTTGCACCGGCACAGAATCCGCGTTTTGTCATGGCCGTAACGGTACGCGACCCCACGCGCGGCTGGCGCTACGGCGGCGTGGTGGCGGCCCCCGTTTTTCGCAGCGCCATGAGCGTGGCCTTGCGTGATGCGGGTATTCCGCCACAAGTGGGATTGGCACAAGGAGTACACCCACGCAGCATAGCCGAGCAGCAGCGCTGGGCCGAAGGGGCGGGCGATGCACGCCACTGACACCCTCGATCGCCTCCTGCCAGAGCTGCAGCCTGCCAGACAAATCCCCATCAACAGGATTGACAGTGACAGCCGCCGCCTGCCGAGCGGCGCTCTCTTTTTTGCCCTGGATACCCGCCATGGAGCGGCTGCACATTTTCTGCCCGCTGCCTGGCAGGCGGGCGCCGCCGCTGCCATCGTTGAGGGAGATTCCGAAGGATTTACAGAGGGTGATACAGGGCCGATCTGGACACGTCCAGACGCCCGCGAACTCTTGGGCCTGGCTCTGCGTCGCTATCACGGTTGGGACAGCGATGCGAACCCCCGGCTGATTGGTGTTACCGGAACCAATGGTAAAAGCAGCGTAACGCGTCTGATCGCACAACTGGCGCCGGCGTCGGCGCAGATCATTGGCACCTTGGGCTATGGGCCGGTGGCGGCGCTACAGCCACTGCCGAATACTACGCCCGAGGCAGTGGAACTCTGGCGCTTGCTCGTTGCCGCGCGCGAAGCCGAAGCGCAAACCGTGAGCATGGAGGTTTCCTCCCACGCCCTCGCCTTAGGGCGGGTAGCAGCCATTCCCTTCCGCGTTGCCGTGTTCACCAACCTCAGCCAGGACCATCTCGACTTTCATGGCGACATGACCAGTTACGGCGCGGCCAAGGCACGTTTGTTTACCGTGCCGGAGCTGCGCTACGCCGTGCTCAATGCCGACGATGCTTTCAGCGCAGAATTGCGGCGCAAAATTGCTGCGCCGGTACAAGTACTGAGCTATGGCTTTGGCAGCGGCGACATCGCCGTGCGGGAGTATCATCCGGGCGCCAGCGGTACCCTGCTGGAATTGCAAACTCCGCAAGGCAAACGGCGCGTGCGCAGCCCCTTGCTGGGGCGCAGCAATACCTACAATCTTCTCGCTGCCCTCGCCACTGCAAGCGCGCTCGGCTGGGAAATCACCGACGAGCAGATTGCACAGCTCAGCTTACCGGCTGGCCGCTACCAATGCCTGCCAGCAGTGCCCAAAAAAGGGCGGGTGATGATCGACTACGCCCACACCCCCGATGCCCTGGAACGCGTCCTGGAGGATTTGCGGGCCATCGCCAAAGGGAAAATCACCATAGTCTTTGGCTGCGGCGGCGATCGCGATCGCAGCAAGCGCCCGCAAATGGGCGCCATTGCAGCACGCCTCGCCGATCGGGTTATCGTTACCGACGACAACCCACGCTTTGAGGATCCCGAACAAATCAGCGCGGATATCCTGGCTGGCATCCCCACTGGCGGGGCGGTGTTGGAACATGACCGGGCACGCGCCATTCAACTGGCCATTGCCGAGGCGGAGATTGGCGACTGGGTACTGATTGCCGGCAAGGGACACGAAAACTATCAGGATAACCGTGGTCAGAAGCGACCATTTGATGACGCCTGCCATGCACAAGAGGCTTTACGGCAATGATCGAACTGAGCCTCAGGGAAGTTGCCAAGATCTGTCGGGGGAAAATTCTGCCGGGCAGCACCGACGACATCCATATTCGTGGACTTGCTACCGACAGTCGTGCAGAGCAGTCTGACGTCCTCTTCGTCGCCCTCTCCGGACCGCACTTCGACGCCAACGACTTCGTCGAGCAGGCGCGTGGTAACGGCGCCGCAGCGGCCCTCGTCAACCGCGCGCTACCCGGTCCTGGGGTCCTGGTCGCGGATACCCTGCAAGCCCTGCAAGATCTCGCTAGCGCCTGGCGGCAAAGCTGCACGGCCAAAGTGATCGGCGTAACCGGCTCCTGCGGCAAGACCACGGTCAAGGAGATCTTGGCCACGATCCTGCAGGAGACTGGGCCCGGCATCGCCACTCGCGGCAACCTCAACAACCACATCGGGGTTCCCCTGACACTTGCCCGCCTCAGCCAAAAAGATCGCTATGCGGTAGTAGAAATGGGGATGAACCATGCTGGCGAGATTCGCGTGCTCAGCCGCATGGCCGCGCCCGATCTGGTCATCATCAACAATGCCGGAACCGCACACCTGGAAAATCTGGGTACGGTGGAGGCCATTGCCGCCGCCAAGGGAGAAATCCTGGAAGGTCTCGGTACGCAAGGCATCGCTGTGCTCAATGGCGATGATACGTTCTGCGAGTATTGGGCAGAGCGGGCGCCCGGCGAAGTCTGGCGCTTCAGCCTGGAGGATCGGCCGGCGCGGGTGCACGGCAGTTGGCGCGGCAACGCGCAAGGCGGGGAGATGGAAGTACGTGCGCCACAGGGAAGCTTTGACCTGCAGATCCCCCTGCTCGGCCGCCACAACGGCGCCAATGTACTTGCGGCCGTCACCGCTGCCCTCGCCATCGACACTCCCATCCCCGCTATCATGCGCAGCATTGCCCAGCTACGAAGTGTTTCCGGGCGCCTGCAGTGGCTACCTGGGCTGCGCGGCAGCCGCCTCCTGGACGATAGCTACAATGCCAACCCGGCGAGCCTGGAGGCCGCTATGCAGGTCCTCGCGCAGCAGCCAGGGCAGCGTTTTCTCGTGCTTGGCGATATGGGCGAACTCGGGCCGGAAGCGCGCGCCTATCATGCCCAGGCCGGCAAGCGCTTGCGCGATCTGGGGATCAATGGCCTCTTTGCTACCGGTTCTCTGACTGCGGCAGCGGTCGAGAGCTTTGGCACCGGTGCCACCCACTTCGCCGATGTCGATGCACTCGTCACCGCGCTGCAACCCGTCCTAGCCGCAAACGTTACCGTGCTGGTGAAAGGCTCCCGCGCCGCGCGTATGGAACGGGTGGTTAGCGCTCTGCGGCAGGAGGCTGGCTAGATGCTCTATTACCTCCTGCTGCAGCTCCAAGGCATCTATCATGGCTTTCATGTCTTCTCGTATCTGACCCTGCGTGGAGTCTTGAGCATCCTCACCGCCCTCGTATTGTCGTTGGGCCTTGGCCCTATCGTCATCGCGCGCCTGCGCCGCTATAAAATCGGCCAGATAGTGCGCTCGGATGGACCGGAAACCCACCTTAGCAAACAGGGCACGCCAACCATGGGTGGCGCATTGATTCTGTTGGTGGTCTTGCTCACCACTTTGCTCTGGTCCGATCTTGGCAATCCGATGGTGTGGATTGCCATGCTGACGACACTGGCGTTTGGTGCCGTGGGCTTCATCGATGATTGGCGCAAACTGCGCCGCAAGAATACCAAGGGACTCTCGGCACGGGGTAAATATGGGCTGCAGTCGCTCTTCGCGGTCGCCGCTGCCATCGGTCTGTATTTTTGGGCTCAGGGCACTACGCCACACAGTCTGATTGTGCCCTTCGTCCCGCACATCATGATCCCACTCGGACTTGGTTTTATTATTTTTAGTTATTTCGTCATCGTCGGTACCTCCAACGCCGTCAATCTCACCGATGGTCTGGATGGCCTCGCGATCGTCCCGACAGTGATGGTCGCCGGCGCCCTGGGCATCTTCAGTTACGTCGCGGGTAATGCGGTTTTTGCACACTACTTGGAGATACCCTTTGTTCCCGGCGCCGGGCAGTTGATCGTTTTCTGCGGCGCCTTGGTCGGTGCTGGACTAGGTTTTCTGTGGTTCAACACCTACCCTGCCGAAGTCTTCATGGGCGATACCGGGGCACTGGCCTTGGGCGCAGCACTGGCCATCGTCGCCATTGTCGCCCGGCAGGAGTTGGTCTTGGTGATTATGGGTGGCGTCTTCGTGGTCGAGACACTATCGGTGATGATCCAGGTTGCTTCCTTCCGCATGACTGGTAAACGCGTCTTCCGCATGGCGCCCCTGCACCATCACTACGAGAAAAAGGGTTGGCCCGAGCCGCGCGTGGCCGTTCGTTTCTGGATCATCACCGTGATTCTGGTGCTGATTGGCCTGTCGAGTCTGAAAATACGATGAAAAACGTAGACTGGCGAGGACGCAAAGTGGCCATAGCCGGGGCAGGCAAGACGGGGGAATCCCTGCTGCACTTTGCCCAGGCACAGGGGGCGGAATGCAGCCTGTGGGATACCCGCGCACACTTGGACGCGCAGGATTGGCAGGCGCGCTACCCTGGGCTCGACGTGCATTTTGGTCCCTGGTCGGAAGACGTCTTTTTGCCTTATGAGCGTGTCCTCTGTAGCCCAGGTTTATCGCCCTTGCTCCCGGCCCTGGCAGTAGCGCGGCAGGCGGGGATTCCGCTCTGGGGCGACATTGAGCTCTTTGCCCAGACCGCCCAGGCGCCGGTCCTTGCCATCACCGGCAGCAATGGCAAGAGCACCGTCACTACCCTGCTTGGCGAGATGGCGCAGGCGGCAGGCCTACGAGTGGCAGTAGGCGGCAATCTCGGCACCCCTGCCCTTGAGCTGCTACCGCAAGATGGCCAGCCAGAAGCAGATCTTTATGTGCTGGAACTATCCAGCTTCCAGTTGGAATATTGCGAAAGTCTACGCCCACGCGCAGCAGCCATCCTCAACATCAGCCCGGATCATTTGGATTGGCATGGCGACTTTGCCAGTTATGTGGCCGCCAAGTGGCGCATCGCCCAGCATATGGGCGCCGGGGATACGCTGGTCTTGCCAAGCCACGACGCGGAACTGCAAGGTCTGCCTTCTACCCTGTCTCCGGAATTACGGGTGCGACGCTTTGGCCCAGGTGCTGCTGGCGATGTTGTTGCTGAACAACTCGTTGTGGACGGTGAAACATTCCTGTCCTGCGAGGAGCTGCGCATCGCTGGACGCCACAATCAGGAGAATGCCCTCGTTGCGACGCTTCTGGCGCAGGCGGCGGGGATTCCCCGTATAGCCATCCAAGAGGTGCTGCGCAGCTTCACGGGATTGCCACATCGCTTGCAATGGATCGCAACCGTGGATGGGGTGGATTATTACGATGACTCCAAGGGTACCAATCTGGGTGCCAGCCTGCGCGCCATTGAGGCGCTCTCCGGTCCCTTGGTCCTGATCCTGGGGGGAGACGCCAAGGGTGCCGATCTACAACCCCTGGCTCCAGCCTGTGTCGGGCAACGCGGCGCCGTATTATTGGGTAGGGCGGAAGACGAACTCGCCATTACCCTGAATAAGGTTCTGCCCATCCGACGTACCGGACAGGCGGGCATGCAGGAGTGCGTGCGCCAGGCCGCTGCTCTTGCCCAGCACGGCGATCAGGTGCTGCTCTCACCGGCCTGCGCCAGCCTCGACATGTTTCAGGACTATCACGATCGCGGCCAGCAATTTGCCGCTGCCGTCCAGGCCCTGGCAGGAGTTCAATATGCATAAGCCGAGCTGGTGGCTGGCGGAAAAAGGCAGCGCCGATAAGGTGCTGTGGTGGATTTTGATCATCCTCATCTGTTTTGGGCTGGTAATGGTCTATTCTGCCAGCGCCCCTGTGGCCCAGCAGGAAACCGGCAACCCACTGTTTTTCGCCGAGCGACAGGTGCTCTATGCCTTCCTTGGTTTGGGGGTAATGTACTACTTCAGCCGCATAGAGTTGGAGTTCTGGGAGCGGATGACCTTTCCCTTGATGGGGATTTCCCTCGTCGCACTCCTGGTCGTTTTTGTGCCGGTCATTGGCGTCGGCGTTAATGGTTCGCATCGCTGGATCAACTTTTTGATCGTCCGTCTGCAACCTTCAGAATTGCTAAAATTTGCCCTGCTGCTGTTTATGGCCCGCTATGTGGTGCGCAAGGGAGAATTGCTCGGCAATTTCAAGGAAGGCTTGTGGCCGATCTTTATTTTGCTCTTTGTGCTGGGATTATTACTGCTGCTACAACCTGACTTTGGTTCGTTCTTTATGGTGGTAGCGATTACCGGCACCCTACTGTTTCTTGGCGGTTTGCCGATGCGATATGTATTGTTCGCAGGCATCGTTGCCGGCTCGGCGCTGGGTGTCCTCGCCGTATCCGCCCCCTATCGTCTGGCCCGCATTACCTCTTTCTCCAATCCCTGGGCAGACCCTTATGGCACAGGTTTCCAGTTAGTCCAATCGCTGATCGCGTTTGGCCGTGGCGGCATCTTTGGCGTTGGGCTCGGCAACGGCATTATGAAATATTTTTACCTGCCAGAGTCTTATACCGACTTCATCCTTGCGGTAATTGGCGAGGAACTCGGCATGATTGGTGTCTGGGCCTTGATCATCCTCTATGCAGTTGCCAGTTGGCGCATCTATCGCGTTGGCCGTCGTGCGGCAGCCGCTGGCGATGCCTTTTATGCCCTGTTCTGCTACGGCAGCCTGATCTGGTTTGGCGGCGAGGCAGTGATGTCCATGGGCGTCAACCTCGGTGCGCTGCCAACCAAGGGCTTCGCCCTGCCCCTGATCAGCTACGGTGGCAGCGCCCTGGTTTTCCTCTGCGCCACCCTCGGTGTGGTGCTGGCCGTAAGCCGCCGTTATCCGCCGCTTGCGAAAAAGGCGAAGGCGAAGGCGAAGACGCAGGCGGAGGTGGCGCATGGCTAAGGGCGTGCTCATCGCTGCCGGCGGCACTGGGGGGCACATCTTCCCTGCTCTCTCCGTCGCGCGCGAGCTGCGCGCCCAAGGTGTCGCGGTCGACTGGATTGGTACCGCGCAAGGCATGGAGCAGCGACTGGTTCCTGCGGCAGGCTACCCCCTGCACCAACTGCAGATGCAAGGCTTGCGCGGCAAGGGCTGGAAACGCTGGCTCAGCGCCCCTTGGCGTTTGGGACGAGCGGTGCTACAGGCGCGCCAGATTCTGCGTCAGTGCGAGGCCGAAGCGGTGCTGGGCATGGGAGGATACGTCTCGGCGCCCGCCGGAATCGCTGCCTGGACCCTAGGTCGGCGCCTCTGCTTACATGAGCAGAATGCCATCCCCGGACTCGCGAATCGTCTACTCGCACCTCTGGCCGCGCAGGTCTTTGCCGGCTTCCCCGATACCGGGCTGCGCAAGGCCCGTTGGGTGGGGAATCCGGTACGTGCAGAGATTGCCGCCTTGCCAGAGCCTCGGGTCCGTTTCGCGCAACGGCAGGGTAAGCCGCGGGTCTTGATCATGGGTGGCAGTCAGGGGGCGCAGGTACTGAACGATATCTGCTCCGCCACCCTTGCCGGCCTGCCAGCAGAGCAGCGACCGGAAATCTGGCACCAGTGCGGCACGGCTCACTTGGAAAAGACGCAAACCGCCTATGCCGCTGCCGGCGTCAAGGCCCGGGTCGAGGCATTCATCGACGATGTGGCAGGAGCCCTTAGCTGGGCGGATCTCGCCATTTGCCGTGCCGGTGCAGCGACGGTAGCGGAGCTCAGTGCTGCGGGGCTCGGCAGTCTGCTGATTCCGTTCCCTTTTGCTGTCGATGACCACCAGGCGGCCAATGCCCGTTTTCTGGAAGATGCCGGCGCGGCACGCATGTTGCGCCAAGAGGGGCTTGATGCCGCGCAACTGCGCAGCATTCTGCTACCACTGCTCCAAGATCCGCAGCTGCGCCTGCGTTGGGCGGAGGCCGCCCGGCGCCAGGCACGCGTCCATGCGGCGCAGGAAGTCGCCGCTGCCTGTGGAGGACTTACAGATGCGTAACTGGGTACGACAGATCCATCTGGTAGGCATCGGCGGCGCCGGCATGCGCGGCATCGCCGAGGTCCTTCTGAATCTTGGCTATGCCGTTTCTGGCTCCGATCTACGCCCAGGTCCGGCGACCTTGCGCTTGAGCGACCTGGGCGCCAGCATTTTCACTGGCCATGTAGCCGCTAACGTACGCGGCGCCGACGTCGTTGTGGTATCGTCCGCCATCAGCAACGACAATCCCGAGATTGTCGCCGCACGCGAGCAGCGCATCCCGGTCATCCGCCGGGCGGAGATGCTGGCGGAACTGATGCGCTTCAAGCAGGGCATCGCTATCGCCGGTACCCACGGCAAGACCACCACCACCAGTCTGGTGGCGAGCATCCTCGGCGCTGGCGGCCTCGACCCCACCTTCGTCATTGGTGGCCGCCTGAAAAGTGCTGGCACGCACGCCGCCCTCGGCAGTGGCGAGTATCTCGTTGCTGAAGCGGATGAGTCCGATGCCTCTTTCCTCTATCTTGCACCAGTTATGGCCGTGGTCACCAACATCGATGCCGATCACATGGAGACCTACGGCAACACCATGGCACAATTGCGCGCTGCCTTCCTGCAATTTCTCCAGCGTCTACCCTTCTACGGCCTGGCGGTGCTGTGCACCGACGAACCCATGGTGCGCGGCCTGTTGCCAGAACTGCGTACCCCGGTGTTGGGCTATGGTCTGCAGGACGACAGCGACCTGCAGGCACGCAACATTCGCTACCGCGGCATGGGTAGTGAGCTGGAGATCTGGCGCCGCGCCGATGGCCAGGCAGTACACTGGTTCGACCTGCAGCTCAACATCCCCGGTGAGCACAATGTCCTCAACGCCCTCGCCGCCATTGGCATTGCCAGCAAGGTCGGGGTGAGTCAGGAAACCATTGCCCAAGCCCTGGCCGAATTCCGTGGTGTGGCGCGGCGCTTTGAGCTGCTCGGCGATTGGCAGGGGTACAGTATTGTCGATGATTACGGCCACCATCCCCGAGAGCTGGCGGCCACCATCGCTGCCGCGCGACGGATTTGGCCGCAGCGGCCCCTGGTCCTGCTCTTTCAGCCGCATCGTTTTACCCGTACCCGCGACCTCTTCAGTGACTTTGTCGAGGTCTTGGCGCAAGCCGACCGCAGCATTCTCCTGGACGTCTATCCCGCCGGGGAGGCGCCCATCGCCGGTGCCGACAGCGTCAACCTGGCTGCCACGCTACAGCAGCGCGGCGCCGACGTACTGCACCTGCCCGACATTTTGCAGGAGCCGCAACAGCTTCTTGCCCATCTTCCCGACAATGCCGTGCTGCTCTGTATGGGCGCGGGCAACATCAGTCAGCTTGCCGGTCGTTGGGATGAGGTCTTCGGCATGGAGGGGCAAGGATGATTGGCGGCCGCTTGCGCCTGGGAGAATCCCTCGCCCGGCATAGCAGCTGGCGCGTCGGTGGGCCGGCAGAGAACTTTTACCTCCCCGCTACCGCTGATGATTTGGCGGGCTTCTTACGCGACTTTGCGCGTGGCCCGATCACCTGGCTGGGCTTGGGTAGCAATGTCCTGCTACGCGATGGCGGCCTGCGCGGCACGGTGATTTGCCTGGCCCACGGCCTTGAGCAGATGGAACTGGCGGCCGATGGCGAAATCATTGCCGAGGCTGGCGTGTCCGCCGTCAAACTCGCCCATTTTGCGGCCAAGAATGGCCTGGCTGGGGCAGAATTTCTGGCTGGAATCCCCGGTACCCTGGGGGGATGTCTAGCGATGAATGCCGGCGCCCATGGTGGTGAAACCTGGCCCCTCCTGGAATGGGTTGAGCTGCTGCATCCGAATGGCGAACGCGAGCGTCGTGCCGCGAGCGCCTTTCAGGTGGGCTATCGCTCGGTACGTGGTCAGGGCGATGCCTGTTTTGTGCGTGCCGGTTTGCGCTTGCCCACTGGGGAGCCAGAGGCGCTACGCGCGCAACTGCGTGCCTGGCAGAACCAACGGGCAGCGACACAACCTTTGTCCTGGCCCAGTTGTGGCTCGGTCTTCCGTAATCCATCAGGCGATCACGCGGCGCGGCTTATCGAAGCAGCGGGGCTGAAAGGTCGCCGGGTTGGTGACGCGGAGGTCAGCACGCAACACGCCAATTTCATTCTCAACCGCGGGCAGGCGCGCTCGCGCGAAATAGAGGCCCTGGTCATGGAGGTGCAGGAAACGGTGCGCAAGCAGTTCAACGTCGTTTTGCAACCGGAAATGCGGGTACTAGGAGAGCATCATGATGACTGAGATGCAACGCATTGGCGTGCTCTACGGCGGCCCATCAAGTGAACGGGAGGTCTCACTGCTCAGCGGCGCGGCGGTGCTAGAGGCCCTGCAAAGTGCTGGCTTCGATGTCTGTGGTATTGACGTGGAGCCGCAGCGCATGGGTGAACAATTGCGCGATCAAGCCATCGACATCGCCTTCAATGTCTGCCACGGTGCCTTTGGCGAAGACGGGCATCTCCAGGCCAGCCTCGATAATCTGGGGATTTCCTACACCGGCAGCGGCGTGCTCGCCAGCGCCTTGTCGATGGACAAGTGGCGCTGCAAACGCATCTGGCAGAGCGCCGGACTGCCCACTACTCACGGCATCCTGTTACGCAGCGACGATGCGATACCCGGCACGTTGTCTACCTGGGGCTGGCCGCTCTTCGTCAAGCCCAACCGCGGTGGTTCCAGCATTGGCGTCAGTCGCGTGGGCAATGCGCAAGAGCTGGAAAGCGCGCTCGGCGCGGCCTTCGCCTACGACAGCGAGGTGCTGGTGGAAGCCGCCATTACCGGTAAGGAAGTCACCGTTGCCATCGTCCATGGTCGTGCCCTGCCCCCCATCGTCATTCAAGCCAGTGGCAGTTTCTATGACTACCACGCCAAGTATATTGCCGAAGATACCCGCTATCTGCTGCCCTCCGGCCTTGGCGATGCGCTCGACGGCAAATTGCAAACCCTCGCCACCCAGGCCTTTGCCGAAATCGATGGTAGCGGCTGGGGGCGAGTGGATTTTCTCTTGGACGAGTCCGGTACGCCGGCCTTGCTCGAAATCAATAGTGTTCCTGGCATGACCAGCCACAGCCTGGTGCCCATGGCGGCCCGCGCCGTCGGCTGGGACTTTGCCGAATTATGCAGACGCATCCTCGATCCGAGGAGGGGAGGATAGGCCATGGTGAGCGCAATTCGTGATCTACAGGGATATCGGCGGGAGCCTGTGGCCAGAGCCGCACCGCAGGAGTCGGCGGAGAAACCCGTAGCGGCCAGCGCCCCGACCCATCCGTTTCCCTGGGGCAAGGCGCTGCGCGGCACGCTCTGGGGCGCCGGCCTGCTGGCTATTGGCTTGGGCGCTTGGCAGGGCTGGAATTTCATCCGCCAACCGTCGTTGCTACCCATTGACAGCGTTCATATTGAGGGGCTCGCGCCAAGCATACCGATCTACCGGGTCAATCGCGCCATTGCGCCGTTTCTTGCGCAGGGCTTTTTCTGGGTTGACCTGAGTACCATGCGCCACGCTCTGCAGAATGTGCCATGGGTGGCGAATGCCGATGTACGCCGGGTTTGGCCCGACCGCATCGAGGTTGATCTGCAAGCAGTGCAGCCGGCAGCACGCTGGTTGGGGGGCGCCGGTGAGGTGCTGGGCAAAGACGGTAAGGTCTATCAGGTACCGGCAGACGAAGTGCCGAAGCAACTCCCCGCCCTCTTCGGTCCAGCAGATGCCGGACTGCAGATGCTGCAAAAGCGGGAAAAGATCAATCAGGCCTTGGCGCCGCTCCAGTTACAGGTGCGCGCCCTGGAGCTCAATCAGCGCGGCGGCTGGCGTTGCATCCTGAGTAACGGGGTGCGCCTGGTGCTGGGTCGCGAGAAGGTCATTAAGGGGGTACAGCGCTGGGTTGCTGTCGCCCCGGAGATTCAACAGTACCTGGTACCCGGCGCCAGCATGGATTTGCGCTACAACAACGGTTTCGCGGTCGCCTTGCCTGAGGCGGCTTCTACGAGTGTCAGTGAGGGGCCGGCAGCCCCAAGGAGTGAAAGGAAATGAAACGCGGCAATCAAGAACTCATCGTCGGTCTGGATATCGGCACCTCTAAGGTCGCCTGCATCGTGGCGCAAGCGCGCTCCACGGGCGAGGCAGAAATCATTGGCGTCGGCCAACACCCCTCTCGCGGTCTGAAAAAGGGCGTGGTAGTCGACATTGAATCCACCGTCCAGGCCATCAATCGCGCCGTGCAGGAAGCCGAGCTCATGGCCGGCGTGCAAATCCATGGCGCAGTAGTCGGCATTGCCGGCGGGCACATCCGCGGCTACAACAGCCACGGTATCGTCGCTATCAAAAACAAAGAAGTTAGTAATGATGACCTCGGTCGGGTGATGGACGCGGCGCGTGCTATCGTCATCCCGCAAGACCAGAGTGTCGTCCATGTCTTGCCCCAGGAATTCACCATCGACAGTCAGGAAGGGGTACGCGAGCCCATCGGCATGTCCGGCGTGCGGCTTGAGGCGCAGGTGCACATCGTCACCGGCTCGATCAGTGCTACGCAAAACATTGCCAAGTGCGTAGAACGCTGTGGCCTGCAAGTGCAGGGATTGGTCCTTGAGCAATTGGCTTCAGCCGATGCCGTGCTGACGGCCGATGAAAAAGAGCTGGGGGTCTGCCTGGTCGATATTGGTGGCGGCACTACCGACATCGCCATTTTCCGTGATGGCGCAGTCCGTCACACGGCAGTCATTCCGATTGCCGGCGACCAAATCACCAACGACATCGCCCTCGGTCTGCGCACACCCCCAGTCGAGGCCGAGCAGATCAAGAAGCTCTATGGCTGTGCGTTGGGTGACCTGATCGAGCAAGATGACGACATCCCGGTGCCCAGCGTCGGCGCGCGTCCGCCACGGACCATTTCCCGGCGGGTGCTCAATGACATCATCGAGCCGCGGGTGCGCGAGCTTTTCGAGCTGATTCAGGCGGAACTGCGTCGCACCGGCTTCGAAGATCTGGTCGCTGCGGGCGTGGTGCTCACCGGTGGTTCTAGCCGCCTGCAGGGAATGGCCGAACTGGCCGAGGAGATCCTCCACCTGCCCGTGCGCACCGGCGAGCCGATGCATCTTGCCGGTATGGAGACGGTAGTGCGCGCGCCCTGGCATGCCACCGGGGTCGGATTGGTGATGTATGGCCTGCACAACGGCCTCGCGGGCCAGGCCGAGCCGCTGCAGCAACCTGCCGCCGCCGCTACCGGTACGGTACGCGATGACGGCCATCGCGCCGCGGCCATGGGCAGCGTCCTTGGCAAACTGCGCAATTGGGTGCAGACCAGCTTCGGCTGAGCCACCCCTATCCCACATATCTAGCGAGAGGAACTGACAATGTTTGAATTGAACGAAATGGAACAGGATGGGGCCGTCATCAAAGTCATCGGCGTCGGTGGCGGCGGCGGTAACGCAATCAACAATATGGCGGCAACCGGGCTGGAGGGCGTAGAATTCATCAGCGCCAACACCGATGCCCAGGCCCTGCGCAACTCCAATGCGCAGCGTACCCTGCAGTTGGGTAACGAGTTGACACGTGGACTGGGTGCGGGTGCCAACCCGGAGATCGGAAAGAAGGCGGCGGAAGAGTGCCGCGAAGAGATTCGCGGCGTCCTCGAAAATACCGATATGCTTTTCATTACCACCGGCATGGGCGGTGGTACCGGCACCGGCGCGGCACCCGTGGTCGCCTCGATCGCCCGCGATATGGGTATCCTAACCGTGGGCGTGGTTACCAAACCCTTCAACTTCGAAGGTAAAAAGCGCCAGCAGTACGCCCTCACCGGCATCGACGAGCTCGCCCAGCACGTTGATTCTTTAGTCATCATCCCCAACGAGAAATTATTGGCGGTACTGGGCAAACAGATCAGTCTGCGCGATGCCTATCTTGCTGCTGATAATGTTTTGATGGGCGCCGTGCAGGGTATTTCCGAGCTGATCACTCGTCCCGGGTTGATGAACCTCGACTTTGCCGACGTACGCACGGTAATGTCGGGCATGGGTCTGGCGATGATGGGCACTGCCGCCGCCCGTGGCGAAAGCCGCGCCCGCGACGCCGCCAATCGTGCTGCCAGCAGCCCGTTGCTGGATGACATCAACCTCTCCGGCGCACGTGGCATCCTCGTCAACATTACCGCCGGCAACGATCTATCCTTGGGTGAATTCGAGGAAGTGGGCGAGCTGATCCGCAGTTACGCCTCCGACGATGCCAACGTGAAGGTCGGCACCGTCATTGATGAGAACCTCGAGGGTGAGATGCGGGTAACCGTTGTCGCTACTGGCCTGCAGCGTGAGCCGGTGCGTCTGGCGGTGGAAAACAACCGTCTGCGCCCTGAAGTAACGACGCCGGCCAATGCGGTCGATTGGCGGCAACTGGATCGTCCGGCGGCCCTGCGCCAGCAGGCCACGCGCGCCGCGACCGGCACCGACAATCGCGCCGCGCCGCGCCCCGTAGCGGATTATGCCGACCTCGATATTCCGGCATTCCTACGTCGCCAAGCTGATTAAAAACGCCTTTGCACTGACACCCCACCCCGCCTCCGGCGGGTTTTTTTATTGCTGGTTGAACAGGTATGGGCGCGCTATGCTACGTAGCGGCTACCCGATCGCTGGTGGGGGTATCTCCTTATCAGCACTTTGCCGTAGAATGAGAAATACTCCTGTTTAACAGGCAAGATTTTTGAGAGAGGTTGGCACCATGTTATACCCGGAAATGTTCAGAGCTCTGGAAGCCGCCCGCTGGAACATGGAAAAGGACATCCCCTGGGATCTGTTCGACGCCAGCAAGGTTAGCCCAGAGCACCTGCAAACCATCAAGATGAACGCCATTACCGAGTGGTCGGCCCTGCCCGCCACTGAGATGTTCCTGCGCGACAACCGCGACGATTCGGATTTTTCGGCTTTCATGTCCATCTGGTTTTACGAAGAACAGAAGCATGCCCTAGTACTCATGGAGTACCTGCGCCGCTTTGCTCCCGACTATCTGCCCACGGAAGCAGAGCTGCATCAGGTACGCTTTGAGTTTGATCCCGCGCCGGCCATGGAAACCCTGATGCTGCACTTTTGCGGCGAGATTCGCTTGACCCACTGGTATAAGGCGGCATCCGAGTGGCATGAAGAGCCGGTGATCAAGTTCATCTACGAGACCCTGTCGAAGGACGAGGCCCGGCACGCCGGCATCTATCTCAAATACATGCGTCGCGCCGTAGAACGTGTGGGCGACTCGGCGCGCCTGGCCTTTGCCAAGATTGGCGTGCTCATGGCCAATACCAAGACCGCCAAAGCGCTGCATCCTACTAATTTGCACGTCAACAAGGACATGTATCCGCAGGATAGCGTGCAAAGCCACCTGCCTGATCCCGGCTGGTTGGAGCGTTGGCTCGACACCCAGATCCATTTCGACAGCATCTGGGAAGGTAAAGTGGTCAACGGCATCCTACGGAATTTGTCGTCGTTACTCGACGTGCCGATTCGCAGTGCCAAGGACCTGAGTCAGTATCGCAAACGGATGGCTGCCTCGGCCGGCTAGTGTCGCCGCCCCCCGACAGGAACAGTCTGAAACACAGACAAACGCGTTGATTTACAACAGGTGCCCATTGGGCACGGTTCCTGCTAATCGGTTCGGGAGTCAGCTTCTGACTGGGATAACGAGGAGAAAAACGATGAAAAAATTATTGGGAGTAGGCTTTGCTACACTGCTTCTTGCAGGCTGCGCAAACAGTCCCTACGGTAACCCGTATGGATATAATGGATACGGTAGTAGCAGCCCTCTCGGTGGCAGTCCCACCACCACAGATACCGCTGCTGGCGCGGCACTAGGCGCTGTGGCTGGCGCAGTCATTGGTAATCAGAGTGGAAGCCCGCTAAGTGGCGCCGCCATTGGCGCTGGCCTGGGTGGCCTGGCTGGCTATGCGCTATCGAAAAACCAGCAACAGCAGCCAAGCAACTGTCCGCCCGGGTATAACTGTGTCCAAAATGCCCCACCCCCTTCTTGCCCGCCGGGCTACACCTGTAACCCGCAATAACGGATGCCGGTAGACGAAAAACTAGATCTACCCTCCTGGCGCAGCTTGGATCTTGAGGCCCGGCTACGCTGGGCCTTGGCGCCAGAAATTCCAGACTCTTATCGACAGGCCTTGGCGCAGGAGCAATGGATGCAAACCCGCTGTTACTTTGCCCGCCGGCAAGACCTGCACACAGACGAAGTGGCCCACTTTGCCAACGATGGCGATTATGTAATCCGCCTGTGCATTGCCAAGCGGCCCGACCTCACGCCTGAGCAGGTATCCACTTTCTGCACCGATCGTGATCCCAACGTGCGCTATGCCATTGCCCGCAATCCTTTGCTCAGCGGGGCGCAACGGCAAATGCTATTGAACGACCCCGATGAAGTCGTGCAGCAGGCTGCGGCCAAAGGCGCACGCCCCAGCCAGACCCGCCAGCGCAAGGGGCAGGCAGCGCTGTACCGCTAGTCACAAATTTCCATCAGCAGAGAAGAACGCATGGGCAGAACCCGCTTGGAGGCATTTAGCGATGCGGTCATCGCCATCATCATCACGATCATGGTGCTCGACCTGCGCCCGCCCGAGAACCCTTCCTTCAGTGCCTTGCTACCAGTTGCGCCAGTGTTTATCAGTTACGTCCTGAGTTTTGTATACGTCGGCATCTACTGGAACAACCATCACCACCTGTTCCACCTTAGCCCTCGGGTCAATGGCGGCATTCTTTGGGCTAATCTGCACCTGCTCTTTTGGTTATCGCTCTTTCCCTTCACCACTGCGTGGCTCGGTGAAAACCATTTTGCCGCCCTACCGGCATTGCTCTATGGCGTGGTCTTGCTGGCCGCAGCCCTTGCTTACTGGCTACTGCAAGCGCGGATCATCGCCCTCCAAGGCCCGCAATCACCATTGCGTGCGGCCCTGGGACGGGACTGGAAGGGAAAGTTTTCGCCGCTACTCTACCTTCTGGGCATCGTCGCCGCTGCCCTTGGCTATGCGTGGCCAGCCTTAGCATTGTATGTGCTAGTGGCCCTACTCTGGCTGGTACCCGATCGCCGCATCGAAAAGGCTCTGCGCCACGCGAGCTTGGAATAAGCCTCAGCAGCTGCCGCCACGGCACAGCCAAGCATCACGCACCACGCCGTCACTACCAAGGACCACGTGCAACTCGCCCTGTTGGCGCAGGCGCTGGCGATCTGCGGCGCCAAAGCCGAGCTCTTCTTCAAAATCCACCAAGCAACTAACAAGGTTCTGGTCCTTGCCCGCCTCTACCAGTTGACACTGGCAGTGCGCACCATCCCGCACTGCCAACCCCCCCATGCTGGTAAAACTCGCCAGAAGTTGGTGCGCATCCAGATAATCCAGAATCTTTTCCTGTACTTGTGTTTCATCCCAAAGTGCCATCGTCGTCTCCTTGGGGATCGTTACCCCGTCGCTGCATCCCTCTTTTCAGAATAGTCCACAATGCCGCGCAATTCTTTGACTATACTTGTAACCAAGTTACTCGGAGAGCCTATGCCTCTGCACCATGCCGCCGCCGTTGCCGTCTTTGCCCTGCTGGCTTTGGGCCTATTGCTCGTGCTCTTGGCAGTGGCGCGCTTTTTGGGTGGGCGACATCCCAACCGCAATAAGGACATTCCTTTTGAGAGTGGCCTCGGCGAAACCACCGCCGTGCATCCCGCCACACCTGTACGTTTTTACCTGCTGGCCGTTTCCTTTCTCGTCTTCGAACTTGAGGGTGCCTTTCTCTATGCCTGGGCAGTGGCCTTTCATGGCCTGCCGCCAGCGGCACTCTGGGGCGGCATTGGCTTTCTCGTCATCCTCGCGTTGGGCTGGGTCTATGAATGGGCCATGGGAGGATTACGATGGACATGAAACGCGGCCCGCTGGCTTTTTTTGCCGGACGCCTGGACGAAATTATTGCCTGGAGCCGGGCGGGCTCCCTTTGGCCGCTCAACTTTGGCACCTCCTGTTGCTTTATCGAAATGGTCGCCGCCCTTACGCCACGCCATGATCTGGCACGTTTTGGCGCCGAAGTGATCCGCAGCTCGCCGCGCCAGGCCGATGTGCTGATCTGTTCGGGAACGGTCTTTGCCAAGATGGCGCCGATGATCGTCGAAATCTACGAGCAAATGCTCGAACCCAAATGGGTCATTTCCATGGGTTCCTGCTCCAATTCCGGCGGCATGTATGACGTCTACAGCGTAGTGCAGGGGCTGGATCAGATCTTGCCGGTGGATGTCTATGTGCCGGGCTGCCCGCCCCGCCCTGAGGCGCTGATGGACGGGCTATTGCTGCTGCAACGCAAGATACGCGCGCGTCCAGCGCGCGTATTGGCGAAGGAGAGCTAATGCTGCTCGCCGAGATCCTGCAACGCCGCTTCGCCGCCCAGCCCGCGAGTGACGCGCGCGACAATCTGCCGGATTTCTTTCTCCCCGAAACGCAGATCCTCGCTGCATTGGCATATCTGCGAGAAGAACACCAACCACCCATGCGCCTGCTCTTCGATCTCACGGCGCGGGAGGAGATCGACGCGGCAGGCTCTCATCTAACCCTGCTCTATCATCTCCACAGTCTGCAACCCGGTGATTGGCTACGCCTGCGCGTGCCCCTGGCGGGTGAGCATGCGCCCAGCTGTACCGCGATCTACCCGGCCGCCAACTGGTATGAGCGCGAGGTCTATGACCTCTTTGGCATCGTATTTGCCGACCATCCCGACCTGCGCCGCATCCTGCTCAGTCCTGACTGGGAAGGCTATCCGTTACGCAAGGTGGAACCCATCCGCGCCACCGAGCGCCCGCCTCTGCGCTTCGAGCGCGGCTGCCTGCAGGAGCAACTCGCGGTCTACAGCCCCGAAGATGCCCCCGGCGAAGGGGAGATGCTGCTCAATGTCGGACCGCACCACCCTGGCACTCATGGCATTTTGCGCTATCGCCTGCGTCTGCGTGGCGAACGCGTCGTCAGCGTCGATCCCGACATTGGCTACCATCATCGTGGCGTCGAAAAGATTGCCGAGGGACACAGCTACCACAATTTCATCCCCTACACCGATCGCGTCGACTACCTCGGCGGCGTGCTCGGCGAGTGGCCCTATCTGCGCGCCGTCGAGGCCCTGGCTGGCATTACCCTACCCGAGCGGGCCGAAGGTATCCGTACCCTACTGGCAGAGATCTGCCGGATTGAATCGCATCTGGTTTGGCTGGGCAGCTATGGCAATGATCTGGGCACTATGGGGCCTGCCTTTTATGCCTTCCGTGACCGCTCCTTGCTGCTCGATCTGATCGAAGAATTCACCGGCGGGCGGCTACATCCCCAGTTTTTTCGGATTGGTGGGGTGGCTGAGGATCTACCCGAGGGCTGGCAGGAGCGTCTGCGGGTGGTCCTGGACAAGGTCGAGAACGGCTTGCGCGATACCGAAACGCTCAGCGTCGACAACGCCATTTTCCGCGCCCGCACCCGTGGTATTGGCAAGGTCAGTGCCGCCATGGCCGAGCGCTGGGGTGCCACCAGTATCGTCCTGCGCAGCACCGGTACCGCCTGGGACCTGCGCAAGACCGAGCCTTACGGACTCTATCCGCAGTTGCAGTTCGATGTTCCGACCAGTACCGACGGCGATGCGTGGAGCCGTACCTGGCTGCACTTGCAAGAGATTCGCGAGAGCATTGGCATCCTGCGCCAGTTGCTGGAGCAAATGCCGGGCGGACCGATCCTCGCTCGCGATGCCGCAGAGGTATTGATGCCTAAAGACCGGACGTTGCGCGACATTGAGACCCTGATCCACCACTTCGAGCAAATGGCGGCGGAATTTGGCCCACCTGCCGGGGTGGCACTGGGTCTGGGGGAATCGGCGCGCGGCATGCTCGGGTATTTTGTGTGCAGCGATGGCGGTCCACGTCCGCAACGCCTGCGTGTGCGTACAGGCTCCTTTCCGCACGTGCAGATGATCACCGAGCTGGGGCAGGGCCTCGGTATCCCCGATTTCATCGCTTCTATTGGATCACTGGATTATGTCCTCGCCGACCTCGACCGTTGACATCGTGCCCGAAGCCTTACTCGCCCGTTTGCGACAGGCAGTGCAGCACGTCGGTAGTCACCCCGAGGCAGCGGTCTGCGATCTTCTACGCATTTTGCAGGCCGAATATGGCTGGATCGATGATGCCCGCTTGCACTTGGTGGCGAAGCTCTGCGGCATCAGCGCCGTGCGGGTGGAAGAGCTATGCACCTTCTATCCGTTGGTCTTGCGCGAAAATCCCGGGCGGCATGTGCTACGTATCTGCGACAGTGTCGCCTGTCATCTGGCCGGGGCACCGCAGTTGCTGAAACTAGCAGAAGAACGCAGTGGCGTCGCACTGGGCCAGAGCAATGGCCGCTATAGTGTCCTGCCGCATGTCTGTCTTGGCCTCTGCGACCGTGCGCCAGCGGCCTTCGTCGATGGCAGGGAAGTCGTCGCGCCGCTCTCTAGCGAGGCACTGCAACAGCAGCTGCAGGACTGGGTGGACGAAACATGAGTGCCCAACCCCTGAGCATGCTCTTTGCCAGCCCCGATCCGGCCAACCTCGACGCCTATCGTGCCGCGGGCGGCTATGAGGGCCTCGCCAAGGCCCTGCAGATGACACCTGCGGACCTGATCGCCCTGGTGGAGAAATCCGGGCTGCGCGGCTGTGGTGGGGCAGGTTTTCCAACCGGGGTGAAATGGCGTCTGCGCGGCTTGGATGCCCCGGAGCCCCGTTATCTGGTCTGCAACCTGGATGAAACCGAACCGGGCAGCTTCAAGGATCGCGCCCTGCTCTTCGGCGCGCCGCAGCAAATTCTGGAAGGCATGCTCATTGCCGCCCACGCCCTGGGGGTACAAGAAGCGATCATCTTCATCCGTGGCGAATATGCCGCCGGGGCAGAGGTCTTTGCCCGCGCCCTGGCAGCCGCGGAGGCGGCCGGGCTACTGGACTTGCCCGCCGGCAAGCTGCAACTCGACATCCATCTCTCGCTAGGGCGCTACATCTGCGGCGAGGATTCGGCCATCCTCAACGCGATCGAGGGGCGGCGCGCCAATCCGCGCAAAAAACCGCCGCACATCGCGCAAAAAGGCCTCTGGCAGCAACCCACTACCGTCAATAACTCCGAGTCCTTTGCCCAGCTCCCCGGCATCCTGCGCGCAGGAGTCGAGACCTACCAGAGCTGGGGCATCAATGGCGGTGTGGGGAGCAAGCTGTACACGGTCTGCGGGCCCGTACACAAGCCCGGGGTCTTTGAACTGCCCATGGGTACGCCCCTGCGCGAGATCCTTTACGAACACGCCGGTGGCCCGCTGCCCGGCAGGGAGATTCGCGGCGTGCTGCCGGGCGGGGCCTCGACGCCCTTCGTCCAGCCCCAGGATTTCGACACCCCCATGCACTTCGACGCCATGGCCAAGATCGGCTCGCGCCTGGGTACGGGTGGCTGCATCGTCCTCGACGACCAACACTGCCCGCTGGATTTCCTGATTGCCACCACCCGTTTCTATGCCCGCGAGTCCTGCGGTTTTTGCACTCCGTGCCGCGAGGGTCTACCTTTTTTACTATGGCTATTAGAAAAGATCGAAAGGGGTGAAGGGGAAATGCGCGATCTCGACAAAATCGAAACTCTGGGCAAGGAGATCGCCCCCAACAGCTTCTGCGCCCTGGCGCCGGGCGCCCTCATGCCCTTGCTGTCCGGAATGGTGATCTTCCGCGACGAGATTGCGGCCCATGTGCAACAGGGGCATTGTCCCTACACGGTGCAGTATGGCTGAGGTCTTTTACCTGGACGGCGAGGCCATCCCTTTTACGCCGGGGCAGAATGTGCTGGAGGCCGTTCTGGCACACCAGCAGGAAAGCAGCATCCCTTACTTCTGTTTTCATCCTGCCTTGGGAAGTCTCGGTGCCTGCCGCCAGTGTGGGGTGAAGGTCTATCCCCACGACGGCAAACACCCGCCGCGCCTGGTGATGGCCTGCCTGCTGCCCGCCAGCCGCGATCTGCAACTGGTGCGCGCCGAAGCCGATGTGCGCCACGAACATCAATTGATCAGCGAATTGCTGATGCGCAATCACCCCCACGATTGCCCCATTTGTGATGAAGGTGGCCAGTGCCATCTGCAAAACATGACCGTCGCCAGTGGCCATGCCTATCGCGAATATGAGCCATCCAAGCGTACCTACCAAAGTCAGCAACTTGGCCCACTGATTCGTCAGGAGATGAATCGCTGCATTACCTGTTACCGCTGCGTGCGCTTTTATCAGGACCTGGCAGGCGGCGAGGACTTCGGTGTCTTCGGCTCGCGCGACCGGGTCTTTTTTGGGCGCATGGAGGATGGGCCGCTGGAAAGTCCTCTGGCCGGCAACCTGGCCGAGGTCTGCCCCACCGGGGTCTTCACCGATAAGGTCTACCATCAGGACTACCTGCGCCCCTGGGATCTGGAGGAAACTAAGGGCGTCTGCCCGCATTGTAGCCTCGGCTGCAATACCGAACCCGGTGCTGCCCGCGGACGCCTGCGGCGCATCCGCCAGCGCACACATCCCGAGATCAATCCGCACTTCCTTTGTGATCGCGGTCGCTATGGTTTTCGCTACGTCGCGGCGAGTAACCGACCACGGCAGGCACATGCCGAGGGGCGGCCACAAGACATTGATGCTGTCCTCGACCGTCTGGCTGCACGCCTGGCCGAGGGGCGCACGGTCTTTCTCGGTTCGGCGCGCGAAGATCTCGATAGCAATCTCGCCCTCTTTGCCCTGGCGCGCGTTTGTGACGCGCCCTTCGCCGCCTTTTTCGAACCCTGGGAGGAGGCCAAGGCGCGCGAGATCCTTGCCCTGCCGCGCCCCCCAGCGCCCGCTCGGATTCCCGAATATGCGCAGATCCTCGTCATTGGCGCGGTGGAGCGGGTAGCGCCAACCCTGCCTCTTTTCCTGCGCGAGGCGCAGCGTCGCGGGGCGGCCATCAGCCTTTTGCGGAGCCTGCCTAGCCCGCTTACCGAATTGGCCTGCGAGGACCAGCTCTTACCGCCAGCAGACCTGCTTGATGCCGCCTGGGACTGGCTCGGACGCCGCCATCACCGACCTTTTTTACTGCTTATCGATACCGAGTCTGTCGGCCCAGAGCTGTTACACCTGTTGCGCCGGGAAATCTCCTCGTGGCCCGACGGCAGCGGCATCCTCCCCGTCTACCGTCAGGCGAATCTGCCCGGTGCCTCCTTTTACGCGGTAGATGGCAATGCTACCCGTCTACGCGCCGCCCTCAACGACGGACATTATGACCATATCCTCGCCCTTGGTCAGGATCCCCAGGAAATGGATGGGACGTGGTGGCGCAGCTGCGGCGACACCGATCTCAGCCTCATCGACCAACGCCAGAGTCTGTCCTGGGATGGGGCTTGGCTGGCACTGCCCTGCGCTGCCTTGAGCGAACGCGCGGGTCTCCTCTACAACGGTGAGGGCCGTTTGCAGGCGGTAGCGCAGGCCTACAGCCCGGCACGCGAAGAACGTCACTGGCGGCCAGAGCTCGGCCCATTTCCCTTGGCTGCCGGTGGTGCGCTGCAGCCAGATGCACTGCCTAGCCCGGTAGAGCTCTGCTCGGCCCTGGCGCAGCGCCTGGAGGTATCTGCGCGCTGGCAGGAGCGCATGGCCTTCTATCGCGATTTTCTGCTGCGCGCGGAACCCCAACCGGGGGATGACGGCGTATTTTTACCCGAGGAGCTGCGTGCGCGCTTCCGTTTGCACTCCGCCCCCCCGCCGCGCGCCACGGACCAGGGCTGGAGCATCGCCCGTTTTAGCCATTACAGCGAGGAAGAACTCGCCAACGGCGCCCGCGAACTGCACAGCCTGGCGCCCACCAGCGCCGCCTGGATTGCCCCTGGGCAACACACTGCACGACAGGTACGCCTGCGCGCCGCCGATGGTGCCACCCGCACCCTGCCGCTTAAGGAACTGGCGGACATGACGCCGGAAGTCCTCGCCATTCCACGCGCGGAACTCGCCTACCTTGGCCTGCGCCCGGGCGATGGCATTCACCCGGAGTGGCTCGACTGATGCTGCTCATCGCGCAAATCGTCGCCATGCTCATCACCCTGTTGGTGTTGCTCGGCATTGCCGGTTTTCTGGTCTTTGCCGAACGCCGGGTGCTTGGGCTGTTCCAGAACCGTCTTGGCCCCAATCGCCTCGGGCCATTTGGCGTCGGACAGGCCCTGGCCGATGCCCTGAAGCTGCTGTGCAAGGAAGATTTTGTCCCGCCCTTTGCCAGCGCATTCCTCTATCGCGTTGCCCCCCTACTGGTCGCCTTCAGTGCCTTGGCGGGCTTTGCCGTGCTCCCTCTGGCACCCGGCATTTCCTGGGCGGGCGATTGGGAAATCGGCCTCCTGCTCATCCTCGCCCTGAGTTCGCTGCACGTCTACGGGGTCTTTCTCGGCGGCTGGTCGTCCAATAACAAATTCGCGCTCTATGGTGCCATCCGCGCCGTGGCACAACTGGTGAGCTACGAACTGCCCATGGGCCTCGCCCTGCTCGCTTTGGTGCTGCTCGCCGGTAGTCTCTCCCTTCAGGGCCTGGGCGCGGCGGGCGAGCCGGTACCGCTGATCGTCTATCAACCCCTGGGCTTTTTGATCTTTTTCATTGCCGGCATCGCCGAAACCCAGCGTCTGCCCTTTGACCTCGCCGAGGCCGAGAGTGAGCTAGTGGCGGGCTACCACACCGAATACGGTGGAATGCGCTTTGGCTATTTCTTCCTTGGCGAATATCTCGGCCTGGTCCTCATCGCCGCCCTCATCAGCCTGCTCTATCTGGGTGCCTGGAGCGGCCCCTGGCTGCCGGGCTGGTTATGGATGTTGCTCAAGACCGGTTTCGTCATCGGGCTCTTCTTCTGGCTGCGCGCCAGCCTGCCGCGTCCGCGCTATGACCAGCTCCTGCACTGGGGCTGGAATGCCCTGTTGCCGCTGTCTATCGTCAATTTGCTGCTAACGGCCATCGCCGCGGCACTGTGGGGGACGCCATGAAGCTCTGGCACACCCTCCTCGCAAGTTTCTGGACCACGCTGCGCCAACTGCGGCGGCGCGATACCCTCGAATATCCAGAGCAAGAGCCAACATTGGGCGAACGCTGGCGCGGACGTCCGGTGCTCACCCGCGATCCCGATGGCGAAGAACGCTGTGTTGCCTGTGAGCTCTGTTCGGCGGTCTGCCCCACCCAGTGCATTGCCCTGGAGGGCGCAGATCGCCCCGATGGCCGCCGCTTTGCGCAGAGCTTTCGCATCAACTTTGCCCGCTGCATTTACTGCGGGCTCTGTGAAGAGGCCTGCCCTACGGTGGCCATCCAGCTCTCGCCGGAATTTGCCTTCGCCAAGACCGAGCGCGGCGACTTCGTCTACCATAAAGAGGCCTTGCTCATTGATGGTACTGGCAAGCACCCGGAATATCGCTACTACGATCATGCCGGGGTGCGCATCCAGGCCCTGCCAGCGCAGGCGCACTGCGATCCACGGAGCAATCTGCCATGATCTTTCTCGGATTCTTGTTGCTCGCCGTGCTCGCCGTCTTGCTCCTGAGCGTGCTGTTAGTGCATGACGCCATGCATGGGGTGATTGCCGTCGCTGCCATCCTCGGCGTTCTCGCCATTGTTTTCTATCTCCTAGGCGCGCCCTTTTTGGCGGCCATGGAGATTCTGCTCTACCTGGGCGCCATTCTGGTGCTATTCCTCTTCACTCTTATGCTGCTTGGGCCGGAGGCGCGGGCAGCGGCGGCGCGGCAGAGCTGGCGCAGCGGCTGGCTGCTCGGCGCCCTGTTACTGCTCGTTTTTGCGCTGGTATTGGCAGCTCTGGTCTGGCAACAGCAACCCATTACCGCCGTGGTGCATTCTCTCGGGCCGGTCCTGCTGGGACGTGCCCTTTTTGGCCCCAATCTCTGGTGGAGCGAGGCGGTGGCGGTGCTGCTCTTTGTCGTCATTGGCGCGGTACTGGTGCTCCATGCCGGGGAGAAAGACGATGATTGAGATCGCCCTGGTGGCTTCGGCCCTGCTCTTCTTTGCCGGACTGGCGCTGATCCTGCTGCGCCGCAGCTTGGTCTTTTGGCTGCTGGGCGCGGAGTTACTCTTCAACTCCGCGCTGCTGGTAGCACTGGCGGGTGGCGCGCGCTGGCATGCCATCAGCGGTCAGGTACTGGCACTATTTATCATGGCCCTGAGTGGTGCAGCGCTTGCACCCAGCCTCGCCCTGCTGCTGCGGGTGCGGCGAGAACTCGGCACCCTCAATGTCGATGGCCTGCGTCTGCTGCGCGAACGGGAGGAGAACGATGGCTGACTGGCTCTTTCTCATCCCCGGCTTTCCGCTGCTCGGCGCCCTCATCAATGCGCTGTTTGGGGAACAGCTCGGACCCCGTTGGTGCGGGCGTCTGGCAGCCAGTATGCCCTTCCTCTCCTCTCTGGTCGTACTCGCCATCTGGCTTGGCCCCGGCACCCAGCCGGCCCTGCTCGACCGGCTCTGGACCTGGATGACGGTGGGGAATTTGCACGTCGATATTACCTTACGTCTGGATGACGTGAGCCTGGTCATGGTTTCCATCGCCAGCTTCGTCGGCTTTCTCATCCATCTGTTTTCCCAACAATATCTGCACGGCGACTACGGCGAGCGGCGCTATTATTTTTATCTCAACCTCTTTGTTTCCGGCATGCTCGTCCTCACCATGGCGAACAATCTGCTCTTGCTGTATCTGGGTTGGGAGACTGTGGGCCTCTGCTCCTATGCCCTGATCTCGCATTGGTACCGGGAGTCGGAAAATGCCTGGGCGGGGCGCAAGGCCTTCGTCGTTACCCGCATTGGCGATACCACCCTGCTACTGGGCATCTTCCTGCTCTTTGCCCAATACCACACCCTCACCATCAGCAAGTTGCTGCCTCTGGTACAGGCGCACCCGGCGCCGGCCTTGCTGCTGGCGGCGAGCATTCTGATTCTGATTGGTGCCTATGCGAAGTCGGCGCAGTTCCCCTTCCATATCTGGCTACCGGATTCCATGGCCGGGCCGAGTACCGTCTCTGCCCTGATCCACGCGGCTACCATGGTAACGGCGGGGGTCTACCTCTGTATCCGCTTGCTGGGACTATTTGCCGTCGTCCCCGGCATGCTCGAGGCCATCGCCGTACTCGGTGCCTTTACTGCCTTCTTTGCCGCCTCCTGTGGCCTGGCGCAAGTCGATGTGAAACGCGTCCTCGCCTACTCCACCATCAGCCAACTGGGTTATATGTTCATGGGCGTGGGCATCGGCGCGCCCAGCCTTGGGCTATTTCACCTGCTCGTGCATGCCTGCTTCAAGGCCCTGCTCTTCATGGCCTCCGGTGCCATCATCTTGATCTACGCCGAAGATCACGATATCCGCCACATGGGCGGGCTCAAATACCGCCAGCCCTTTCTGCGCTGGACTTTTCTGGCGGGCATCTTTGCCCTCGCTGCCGTGCCCCTGATTTCCGCTGCGTTTTACAGCAAAGATGCAATCATCAACGCCAGCTACCTGGTGGCGGGCGGCGGGGTGCCTTACGCCTTGGGCCTAAGCGGTGCGGTATTGACGGCGGGCTACGCCTTTCGCCTGTATTTTCTGGTCTTTGAGGGCAAACCCTCGGAGCTGGAAGAGCCCTATCAGATGGGTTGGGGGATGAAGATCCCGCTGGCGATCCTGGCGGCAGGGAGTATCGGAATCGGCTGGTTGCAGTTTCCGCCGGGCTGGCCGGGACCGCATCTTTGGGTGCACTGGCTGGCACCCGAGCTGGGACTACCACCGCGGCCCTTGGGTCTGGAGGGCATGCTGCTGACCATCATTGGCGCTTTGGCTACCTTCCTCGGCATTGGTCTGGGCTACTGGGCGGCGCGGCGCGAACGTGCCGGACGCGGCTTGAGCCGCTGGCGCTTCTTAGCCAGCGGCTGGTGGATCGATGGCGCCATCCTGCGCCTTGTCCCCGCGCCCTTTTATGCCTTTGGCCGACTGTTGCGCGGCGGCGTCGAAAATCTTGGCGTGCAAGGGCTGGCCCAGGGCGGCATGCGCGATGGCCTGCGCCTCTCGGCCTATGCCCTGGCACGCGGGGAAAATGGCCTGGCGAGTCGCTACGCGGTGAGCATGATTGCCGGACTGCTTCTCCTCCTGTTGCTGATCTGGACCTGGCCGTTATGATCGTCTCGCTGCTGGTCTTGCTACCCTGGGGCATCGCCCTCTGGCTCAGCTTGGCGCAACGCTCGGCAGCCGCCTTGAGCGTTGCCGGGGCGCTAGCGGAGGTTCTGCTCTGCATTCCGCTGCTGGCCGGCGACCCTTCCGGGCTGGCAGCGGTGCACATCCCGCTCCTGGGTGCCTTGTGGCAGTTACAATCCAGCCCCCTCGCCGATCTTTTTGCCCTGACCGTCGCCCTGCTCCTGCCCGTCGCCCTGGCGGTGCAATGGCATCATGGGGAATACCTGCATCAGGCGCGGATTCTGGCGGTGCTGCAAGGGGCCTTGATGGGTACCTTCTTTGCCAACAACTTTCTCGGCTTCTACATCTTTTACGAGATCGTCGCGCTGGCAGCTGCCTGGTTGATCCTGCGTAGCGGCCAGAAAGACCGGCGCGCCGCCCTGACCTTTTTGTTGTACACCATTACCGCCTCGCTGTTTTTGCTTCTGGCGGTCTTGCCCATCTATCTCGCGCGCGGCAACAGCACGGGCATTTATGATTTCTCCTGGATGCGGTTGAGTGGCAGCGGTCTCTCCGGGCAAATCCAGCTACTGCTCTTCTTGGGGATGCTGGCTGGACTCGGGGTAAAACTTCCCCTCTTTCCGTTGCATGGCTGGGCACGCGGGGCATACGTACAGAGCGCGCCCGCTGCTGCCCTCCTTCTCTCGGGGGCGACGGTATTGGCTGGCGTCTACGGCCTAGTGCACTGGGCAGTGCCGTTGTTGCCCCAGGGCGCATTGCTCTTCAGCCCGGCCGGAATCATCCTCGCCAGCATTGGCACCCTCTACGGCGCCTTCCTCGCCCTCAGTACCAGCGAACTGCGCGAAACCGTCGCCTACAGCAGTGTCAGCCACATGAACCTCGTTGCGCTGGGGATCTTTGCCCTGCAAGAACAGGCCTGGAGCGGGGCGCTGATCCTGAGCATCGCGCATGCGGTTCTGGCCGGCGGGCTCTTTACCGTAATTGCGATTCTCGAAGCCCGGGGGCTGAGCAGCAACTGGGACGCCCTCGGCGGACTCTTTCGCCGCATGCCGCGTTTTGGTGCCTGGACCCTGTTGTTTTTCCTGATGGCGCTGGGGCTTCCAGGGCTGGGCAACTTCCCTGGGGAATTTCTGACCCTGCTCGGCAGTTTTCAGGTCTTGCCCGTCTGGGCCGGCATCGCCACCCTGGGCATGATCGTCAATTTGGTAGTCTTTCTGCGCGCCTATGAGCGCAGCATGCTCGGGCAGCTCAACCCGCGCCTGCCGGGGCACATCGCTGATCTCAGTCAGCGCGAACTGTGGATTTTCCTGCTTCTGGGGGCGGCCAGTCTCTATGTGGGCTTAGGGAGCCAGACGCTATTGGCGGATTTCCAGCAACTCCTGCCGGTGCATAGCCATTTGCTTTTAGGAGGGATGCATGGTGGTCATTAGTGCTACCCTCTGGGCGCCCATCGCCGTTGCTGTCGCGGCACTCGTGGCCTTTTTCTTCGATGTATCCCCACGCCTGGGCCGCTTTGCTCCCTACTGGGGGGTGCTCGGCAGCCTCAGCGCTACCGCCCTGGTGTTACATAGTCGCCTGGATTTGGGCGAGGGCTTTTATTGGGACAGCAGCGCCAGCATCCTCGGCGCCTACCTGGGCCTTGCCAGTGCCGCCGTGCTTCTGCTGCTTGCCCGCCATCCCCTGTTGCGGCGCATGCCGGGGGCCTTTACCGGGCTCTGCCTAAGCGTGCTGCTGGGTTCCCTGTTGTTAGTGGGCAGCGATGAACTCATTGGTATTTTCATTGGCCTGGAATTGCAGGTCCTGCCCTTCTTTGCCCTCTTTGCCTGGCCCGGCTCCGCGCGCAGGTCTTTAGAAGCAGCGATGAAGTATGCTTTGCTGGCGGCGCTGGCATCGGCCCTTTTCGCCCTGGGCATTGCTTTGATCTATCTGGGCAATGGCGACCTCGCCCTGAATCCGCCGCTGGGGCCAATCGATGGCACCTTTGCCGCGCGCCTAGGCTTCATCCTGCTTCTTGCAGCGCTGGGCTTTGAACTGGCCGTTGCGCCCTTTCATGCCTGGGTGGCAGACATCTATGCCGGGGCACCAACGCCAGCCCTGTTGTATCTGGGGGCGGTGGGCAAGGTGGCGATCATGGGGGTGCTGATCAATCTGGCCGGAGTCTCTGGCACCTGGTTACTGCCCTATCTGGCGCTGGCGGTGCTCAGTATCGTTATCGGTAACGTGCTTGCCTGGCGTACCCGCTCCTTCCGCCGCATGCTGGGCTACTCGGCGGTCTCCCACGCCGGGTATTTCTTCGCCGCCCTTGCCGCCGGCCCTCTGGGTCTGATCATTGCCACCTTCTATGCCGTGGTCTACGGCCTGATGCATCTGGGGGTGTTCGGCCCCTTGCTCAGCCTGCCCGAGGGCATGGACGAGATCCCCTGGCGGCACCTGCGCCAGCAGGCCCCCCTGGCAGCGGGGCTGTTGGCCGTAAGTCTCCTATCACTTGCCGGTATGCCCCCCACCCTGGGTTTCTTTGTCAAGCTCGGGGTATTGGTGGCCGACATCCACGCCCAGGTCTGGGGCCTGGCCGTTGTGCTCATCCTTGGCAGCGCCCTGTCCTTTGCCTATTACCTGCCCAGCCTGTGGCGTACCCCGCACGAGCAGCGCAGCCTCGCCCTCTGGCACAGCCCGGTACTGCGCCTTTACGCTGCAGCGGGGATGCTCTTGTTGGGTTTTGGCTGGCTGCTGTTTCCGTTCTTTTTCGGGGGATGAGGCGGAGGTACCCGCGCCGCAGATCCCCTTCGTGGGTCGCAACTGACTGAGCGGTTCGATGAATTGAGTTTCTATGGAGCAATTCAAACGGTCTGCACGTCAGTCTTGCAGCAGATTGCTGTGCCGAAATTGCTGTTCACTGCGCATGATGTGCAAGACGAATACGCCTCCCTAGCACGCTCTCGCCGCGCTATTCCTTCCAGCAGCTTCTCGAACAAGCTCTGATCGGGACAGGCCATATGCGCCGTTGCCGCATAGATCTGCACTCTAGGCATGGCGTAGGGGCCTCCGGCGGCTGCTGCGGAGCGGTTTACCGATCCAGCGGGCTGATCACGCCGCGCCCGCCTTTATTGAGCACGTGGGTGTAAATCATCGTCGTGGACACATCCTTGTGCCCCAGCAGTTCCTGCACCGTGCGGATATCGTAGCCCGCTTGCAGCAGGTGGGTCGCAAAGGAATGGCGCAGCACATGGGGCGTCACCGGCTTGACGATCTCGGCACGGCTTGCCGCCGTGCGGATGGCGCGTTGTACGGACGCCTCATAGATATGGTGTCGCCGTTGTGCCCCCGTGCGCGGGTCGCGGCTTAGCACCGGGGACGGAAACACATACTGCCAGCCCCAGGCCCGTGCACTGGACGGATATTTGACCGCCAGCGCATCGGGCAAATACACCTCTCCCAGCCCTGCCTCCAAATCCGCGTCATGCAGCAGCTTGGCCTTCTCTATCTGCTTTTTCAGGGGCAACAGAATCTGCTCCGGCAATACCGTCACCCGGTCCTTACCCCCCTTGCCATCCCGAATGACGATCTCCCGACGCTCGAACTCCACGTCCTTGACCCGCAACCGCAACCCCTCCAACAAGCGCATGCCGGTTCCGTAGAGCATACTGGCCACCAGCCACATGGTCCCCGAGAGTTCCTGCAGCAAGGCCCGCACTTCGCTGGGGGTCAGCACCGTAGGCAGGTGTTGCGACGGCTTGGCACTGGTGATGTCGTCCAGCCACGGCAGCTCCACCTGGAGCACCTGCTTATACAGGAACAGCAACGCCGCCTTGGCCTGATTTTGCGTGGACGCCGACACCTTGCGTTCCACCGCCAGATAGCTGAGAAAGGCCTCGATCTCAGCCGCCCCCATCTCGTTGGGGTGCCGCTTCTGATGAAAGAGGATGAAGCGACGCACCCAGTCCGCATACGCCTCTTCGGTGCGGATGCTGTAGTGCAACGCCCGGATCCGGGCACGCACTTGGTCCAGGAGTTTGGGCGGGGCATGGGGTGTTGGCTGGTTGGCATTCATCCGGTAAATATTAGGCTGTCCTAAATCTTTGAGCAAGGGGTATTATGGCTTAGATACAATATGTTGCGGGTGAGTCGTGTTGCATTGGAGGACTTTTCTGTGGTATGGTTTTGTTGTCGAATTTACGTTAGGCCTCTCATGACTTCTGCCACCATCAAACTCTTTCTCCCACACGGCGACGCAAAGCGGTTGCGCGTCGGTGAAGTCTCGAACTGGACGGGAAAGGCACTTGCCGCCCCGAGAACGGAACTTGATGACCTTCTTCTCCGCGAAGAAGCTGAGAGCGCCGGCGTCTACTTCCTTTTCGGCTCCGATCCCGAGAACGGAGATGCCTTGGCCTACATCGGCGAAGCCGAGGTAATCCGCGATCGCCTGAAACAGCACAAGGCGAAGGATTTCTGGAACGCCATGGTAGTCTTCGTGAGTAAGGACGAGAACCTAACCAAAGCCCATATCCGGTATCTTGAGAATCGCCTGCTCCACGAGGCAAAACACGCTGGTCGCTATCGCCTGGAGAATTCAAACAGCAGCAATCCGAAGCTGCCCGAGTCCGACCGCGAAGACATGGAAGTGTTCCTGTCTCGCATTCAGCAAGTTCTGCCCGTGCTCGGCTCCGACCTACTAACCCCGATTTCGGGCTCACCCAAGACCGCCAAGCCCCAGAAGGAACTTCTGTGCAAGAATAAGGGCGCCGTTGCGCGCGGTCGGCGAACAGAAGGCGGGTTCGTTGTATTCAAGGACTCTACGGCGGTGGTCGCCGAACGACCATCCGCCGAAGCACAACATCCGTTTGTTGTCGCGCTCCGCAAGAAACTCGTTCAAGACGGAACGCTTGTCGAGAGGGAGGGGTTCTTTTTATTCACCAGGGACACGGAATTTGATAGTCCGAGTGCCGCTGCCGCTGTAATTCATGGAGGAGGAGCCAATGGTCTTACTGCTTGGAAAGATGCAAGTGGCAAGTCGCTCAAGGAACTCGAAGAGGGCTAACCTCTCAGTCAACCGGACCGCCTGCAAGCTGCGCTTGCAGGTTCCCTCCGCCCTTCGGGCTCCAGCGGCCGGTTACCTCAAACGTTAGCCTTGAACGACAAAGAGCCTGTATTCTCTGGACATAGGAGGTGAATCCATGAGTAACGTTGAAGCAATTGAGCAGGCCGTCCAAAACCTTCAGCCTCTCGATCTGGCCAAGTTTCGTCGCTGGTTCGTCGAATTCGACGCAAGCGCTTGGGACGCACAGATTGACGCAGACGCTGCGGCAGGAAAACTTGATGCACTGGCAGCAGAAGCACTTGCCGAATATCGCGATGGCAAGGCGCGTGAGCTTTGAGGCATTTTGCATCCAGCAAGTTTTGGGCATGCCTTCACGCTTTGCCCGCCGAGGTTCAGGAACTTGCGCACGGTAACTACGCATTGCTCAAAGTTAATCCGGCGCATCCATCACTACAGTTCAAACCCGTTAGCAACGGGCGCTTTCGCAGCGTTCGTATCGGTTTGCATTACAGAGCCTTGGGCATTCCAGTCCCTGAAGGCGTGCAATGGTTCTGGGTTGGCAGTCACGCTGAGTATGACAAGCTGTTGGGCTAACACTGCATTCCGCCCGACCGGCTACAGCAGGCTTCGCCAGCTTCCAGCCAGCCCCTTACCTTAAACGTTATGCAGCAAGGATAGCCAAGTGCTCAAGTCAGTAGTGCAAGAAGAAACCACTGGATGCGGAATAGCATCAGTTGCCAACATTCTTGGTAAAACCTACTCGGAAATGAAAGCTATAGCCAATGCCATGGGTATCCACGCCTCGGACAAATTGTTGTGGTCAGATACCCAGCATGTCCGGCGTTTGCTTTTCAGCGCGGGAATGGAAACGTCCATCGATGAAAGTCTATTTGAATCTTGGGAGGCATTACCCGACCTAGCTTTGTTGTCCATCAAACATCACCAGGAAGAAGGTAACAATTTCTGGCACTGGGTTGTGTTCAAGCGTGTTAACGGCGAACCTTTCGTACTAGATTCAGCAGGTTACCTGCATTCCAATGTCCGCCAAGATTTCGATGCCATGCAGCCCAAATGGTTTATCAAGGTCACGAATGCATAACACTACGCTCAACCTCGTTCGCTTCGCTCTCTGGACGCTGCGCGATAAAACCGCGCAGCGCCGGTTAGCTTTACGTTAGGTGCAGGAGGCTCCTCATGGCCGCAAGCCACGAAACCAACCTTGAAATGCCTCTCACCGGGAAACGGCTTGAGGATTACCTCGCAAAGGTTGCGAAAACCCTTTCAAAAACATATGGTTGGAAAATCGACCAACAGACTCAGGATTCGGCCACCTTTAGGGTTGGATTGAACCTTCTTTCATGGGGCGAAAGGGTCACCATACAAGTGAACAACGGCACAATCACTATCCGGTCAGAGTGCCGATTCCCTCTGCAAATCTTCGATTGGGGAAAGAACCGAGCCAATAACGACACTGCTGGCTACGTGATTAAACAATGCCTGTCAGCAAGCGCCTAACCCTCCGCTCAACTCGAACCCCGCCTGCATTGCCTTCCGCTCTCTCTCAACATCGCGCTTCCTTGGCTCCGCTCATCGCCTCGGTGCAGGCGTGACCGGTTAGCTTCTTTCGTTGGGCACCAGGGCCATCACCTCTGTTGCACCGTCACGTGATAAAATTGGCCGTGCAATCGACCCTGTGGCACTCTGTTGCGGTAACAAGGTCGTTTCGTGGAGGAAGCTATGTCACTTACCGTTGAAGCCTTGGAAGCCGAAGCGCTGAATCTATCGGCCGCAGAGCGTGCCCGCCTAGTCGAAAAATTGATCGTGAGCCTAGACACTGAGCCGGATGTGGAGGCGGCTTGGGCAGCGGAGATCGAGCGGCGTCACGCCGAGATAGAGAGTGGAGCAATATCGCTCCTTCCTGGCGCCGAGACGCTCGCGCGCTTGAAGGCCGAGTTCCAATGATCTATTCGCTGCATCCCGAAGCAGAATCTGATCTTCGGGAGGCCGCCGAATATTATCGAGAACGTGCCGGTGTCACAATTGCACAGGCCATCTTCGATGACTTCGGGCACTCTATGAAATTGCTTCTTGAGCACCCGCTGCTCGGAGCACTCTGGCTTCATGGCGAGGCCGCTTGATCATGAAGCACTTCCCGTATTCCATCATCTACACCCTCGCTGCCCAAGAAATACAGGTCCTGGCCGTTGCTCATCAGAGCCGCAGCCCTGGCTATTGGCGTAAGCGAAAGTGGCAGCAGTAACCCTGGTGCCCAACCGTGCAGTCAAACGGACCTGCGCGAAAAGCCGCGCAGGCCGCTCACTTCTACGTTAGGAGTCACCAGTGGAATCAGATCGTTATAAACGCGGTTGGGAAAAACTCAACGAGATCGATGGTCACGCCGGCGAAAAGGTGATTGAGGCATTGAAAGACATTGCGCCCGATCTCGCCCGCTACACCATCGAGTTTCCTTTTGGTGATGTTTACTCCCGTGGCGTTCTTTCGCTAAAGGAGCGGGAAATCGCTACCGTTGCTGCATTGGCCGCCTTAGGTAATGCACAACCCCAACTCAAAGTGCATATTCATGGAGCACTCAACGTCGGCTGCACAAGAAACGAAGTTGTGGAAATTATGATCCAGATGGCTGTGTATGCAGGATTCCCCGCTGCACTGAATGGTATTCTCGCAGCCAAGGAAGTCTTTGCAGAGCGTGACGAAGCGGGTCAATCAAATTGACCACTCCTAACGATTAAGGTTAGATCGTGATCGCAAAGCGAGCCACGATCTAACCTTAATCGTTAGGCCAACAACAGAAACGGCTTGCTTCGTATCGTGATTCGGTATACGATAAGTCAATGCCCATCTTGTCCTTCAAGAGCAGCGACACCCAAGATCTTCACGAGCGCCGCAGAGTCGCCCGCTTCGTCAACATCCAGCCTGTTGCGAGGCGCAAACTCGATCAGCTTCACGCGGCAACTGAACTGCGAGACATGGCATCACCACCCGGAAATCGCCTTGAGGCGCTATCAGGCAGTCGCAAAGGGCAGCACCGCGTCCGCATTAACGATCAATGGCGAGTGTGCTTTGTGTGGACGGAGCAAGGTCCTAAAGACGTAGAGATCGTGGATTACCACTAGGAGTACAGCCCGATGAGCAAAAAGTTAAAACCCATTCACCCTGGCGAGCAACTGCGCGAGGAATTCATGCTACCTCTGGGTCTTTCCAGCAATGCATTGGCTCGTGCTTTACATGTCACTCCAGCACGTGTCAATGAAATCGTCAGAGAACGCAGGGGTATTAGTGCAGATACGGCGCTACGTCTAGCACGCTTCTTCAATACATCCCATCACTTTTGGCTAAACCTGCAATCCAACTACGACGTGCAGTGTGCCGAAGACGCGGCAGGTGAAGCCATTTCTCACATCCAGCCGTGGCAAGGCAGTGCGGCCCATGCAACATCGGCCTAACCCTGCATTCCACCCGACCGGCTACAGCGGGTTTCGCCCGCTTCCGCCGTCGGGTGAATTTGAACGTTGGGCCGGTAAGTCGAACATCATCATTAAGTAGGAGAGGAGTTATTCAATATGGAAAAACTGCCTCAAAATTCTGTTTTATTAATCATTGATGTTCAAAAAGGCTTTGATGAGCCTGTCTGGGGTAACAGAAATAATCTTTACGCTGAACAGAATATTGCTCTATTGTTGGAAGTCTGGCGTAAAAGCCATCGTCCTGTATTTCATGTTCAGCATTTGTCTTTATCGCTTAATTCACCATTATCCCCCAATCACTCTGGATGTGCAATCAAAGAACCGGTAACGCCGCAGGAAGGCGAGCCATTATTTCAGAAGCACGTCAACAGCGCATTTATTGGTACTGATTTAGAACAACAATTACGAGAGCATGGTTATAAAACATTGGTCATTGTTGGCCTAACTACGCCGCATTGTGTTTCTACAACAACTCGCATGGCTGGAAATCTCGGATTTGAAGCCTATCTCGTCGCAGACGCTACTGCCGCATTTGATATCATTGGATACGATGGACAAAAGTATTCAGCAGAAGAAATCCATGCCGTATCATTGGCGACGCTAAACGGTGAATTTGCAACAGTGGTTGAGACAGAAGCCTTACTTAATACTTTGTAAGTTTTACCATCATAGCGGCTATAGTTTTCGTGCCTTGCACCAGCAATTATTCCCGCAAGACAACACCGCCCAAAAAAGCGTGCCCCTCACGTGAGGGATTCTGCGCGGTTTACAAGCATTGTCTGGCCTCGAGTTTTTTCTGCTCTCAAACCGAATCCACGCCCGCCCACACGCAGGTAACGCAAACCGTTGGGTGCCTTAAGTGGGTGAGTGGTGACAATAGACACACATCAGCACTAAGATGGCTGGATAAAAACATTTCGCTGGAACGCCGAGAAGAATGAAACGCTCACGTCTGAGCGGGGCATTTCGTTTGAGAACATCATACCGAAACTTGATGAATACGAACGCGAAATTCTGAGCGCCTTCGATAAAGGCCAACTCAACTCCGTCGCAACGAAAGCGGAACTTGCCAAGTTCAAGGCAGCCGCGCGTGCCACCGCAATCAAGGATCGCCGGATCAATATCCGCCTGTCCTCTGGCGACCTGAGCGACATTCAGGTCAAAGCCCTCGAAGAAGGATTGCCCTACCAAACATTAATCGCTAGCGTCTTGCATAAGTACGTTACTGGCCGCCTCGCTGAGCGCTCAGGGCCCGTCACGAGTGCAACGCAAAAGCCTACAGCGCAGCACTACCTCCAGTCGTTAGTCCGTGGCTTGGCACAGACGCCCAGCCCATGCTTGCAGGGGGCGCTTCGCCCCTTACCTTCACGTTGGGCCTCTAGAAACACTCGCATAGCCGTTTGACTGACGTACGTAATAGCGTACCATAAAAGCTTCTTTCAAGGAGCACGAAATGAACACACTTACTGCCAGCGAAGCTCGCGCTAACCTGTACCGGCTCATTGATCAAACAGTAGAGTCTCATGAACCAATCATCATTTCCGGAAAACGCAGCAGCGCCGTGCTGCTCTCCGCTGAAGATTGGAGCGCAATTCAAGAAACCTTGTACCTATTGGCCGTGCCTGGCATGCGCGAGTCCATTAAAGCTGGTATGGCCGAGCCCCTCGCAAACACTTCGACGGCGCTTAAGTGGTAAGTTGGGAAATGGTTTATGCCAAGCAAGCAATGCAGGACGCAAAGAAGCTTGCTGCAAGTGGCCTTAAACCGAAGGCTCAAGAACTGCTCGCGGTTCTTGCCGGCGACCCATTTCAAAATCCACCACCCTTCGAGAAGTTGGTCGGTGATCTTGCCGGCGCATATTCTCGCCGCATCAATATTCAGCACCGCATCGTGTACGAAGTCTTTGCCAATGAAAAAATGGTTCGCGTCTTGTGTATGTGGACTCACTATGGGTGAGCAGATGCCCAACCCCGCGCTCAACCTCGCTCCCTTAGCTCTACGTTAGCCTGCAGAAAGGGCCACCGCGCACGCTGGAAATGCGCGCAATAACTTCTTGTCTTCCGTCACAAGCTTTGTGTTGAGCTTCATAGCTAACGCAATGAACTCGCAGTCATACGCTGAGCAGTCGCTGTCGCGCGCCAACTCAAGTACAGCCCGAGAGTCAACCTCAAATTCCGATCCAGCCAGAAGGCTTTCTGCCTCTCCCTGCAGGTTGCACGCCTGCGCAAAGGTAAGCGCCTTGCGCCGGACATAGCCCGTAAGAATGTTCCGAAACTCGCTGCGCCACAGAACAGGAGCGGCCCAATCTGGGTCGTGCTCAAGTAGAGCTTCAGCGTCTGCGGTGTAGTCGCCAGGAAGGTAGAGATAGGCCAATACGTTCGAGTCCACCACGATCATGGTCGCCCCTCTCGCTTCAGCGCATCAATGTCATGTGCTTGAAACTTTCCCTTGGGCAGGGCGGCGCGGAGCTCGCGCGCACGGGCCAGTCTTTCGCTGGGCGCAACCTTGGCGGGTAGAAGCACGGCTTCCAGGCACACAATTGCTTCACTGTTCATGCTGCGTCGGTGCGCTGCTGCGGAAACCTTCAAGCGGTCATACACTGCGTCAGGAATGTTTTTTAAAGTCAGTGTCGTAGGCATGTCAATCTCCAACCGAAGTGGAACCATTATGGTTTCAGGGCGAAGGCTGGTCAATCTGGGTAAAGATTTGTCTCGCGGGCTGCCGGCCAGCCATTCCATCAAGCGGACTCGCTCCGGCGGGCCGCTCATGTCGAATGTTGGGTTGGTTGAAACGACACGTCAGGAGTAGGCTACTCGTATGGCTACAGATATCTCGATCGAATCTATCCAACAGGCAGCTTCAGCCTGCTGCGGCTCGCGCCCAGCTCACGCACACGCTCGTACAGAGCTTGGTGACCCTAATTTCCCGAGTCTCGCCCCGTCACACGCGGCAAGGTGCGCTCTTGTGTGGCCAAGACACCATGCTCAAGCTGCTCCATGCCCTTGGCGTGAAACTTTCTGCTGCTCCGGTTCATCCGTCAGCAATTCATCGTTCCCTATCGCGAGGCCCAACCCTGCGGTTTACACGGACTCCGCGCCTGCGGTGCTCCGCTGGTGATCTCAACCTTAGCTACGTACTAACCATGCCGAACGCCATTTCCCTCATTGCTATCCACAATTACCGAGCGGTGGACCATGCGCTGTGCACGTCAGGGCAACCCACGGTTGGCCAGCTGGCGGAAATTGCCGCCGCTAGCTATGAAGTCATCATCAACCTCGCGTTGCACGACAATCCGCGCTACTCGCTCCTTCACTTTACGTTATACCGCTTCTTCTGCCTCTCACGAGGTGCAGTCCAACCCTGTCAATGAAAGTCGCATCAGCACCGTGGGCAGAGTAACATCAAGCCCATGGAGAAAAATTGCCGTCGGCAAAAAGATCGCTGGACTCGACGATGCTGAAATACCATTTTTCCGCCGATAAGACGCTCATCCCGCGTGTTGGCTTGGTGGTGGCGCTGCTGATCTGGCTGGGGATATTTTGCGGCTACTACTTTTTCAGTCGTGGGCTCGACCCCGTTCCCGGCCCACTAGGCGCGAGCCTCATCAACTGGGATGCCAAGTGGTATCTGGACATCGCCACGCATGGGTACAGCTATCAAGCGCATTCACCCATTGGGCAAAACATCATCTTTTTTCCGCTTTATCCTTTGCTGCTGGCTATCGTCGGAAAGATCCTGCCCTTCTCCCTCGCGAGCCTAGGGATTTGGCTGGCAGCGATTAGCGGGCTACTGTCCATTTTTCTTTTCCATCGCTTTGCCACACTTTCGCTCGACGAAAGAGCCGCCGATGCCGCGACCTGGGCTTATGCCTTGTATCCGGGGGCGTTCTTTTTTGCCAGTGACTATCCGACGGGGTTGATGAATATCCTGGCGCTCCTGGCGCTCATCGCTTGGCAGCGGGGGAGAAAAAGCCAGAGCGCTTTCTGGCTGGGCGTGGGCAGTGCCAGCGGGCCGCTGATGGTCTTTTTTGCCTTTGCTCTGTGGATGGTCCTGGCCTGGCAACGTTGGCGAGAACGACAATGGGGCAGCCTGCTTGGCTCAATTTTGCTTGGGCTTTTCGCCTGTAGCGGTCTGCTTGCTTTTATTGCTTACCAGTATGTCATCTTCCATACCCCACTTGCCTTCATCCACGGCCATGCCTCGTATCTGGGCGAATTGACGCCCTACCAAAAGCTCCTCAACATCATCCACCTCTACCCCTTTTATGGCGCGGATTACGTCCCACTTTGGCAGGCCCTGGCGGGACAGGTCACCGCTCTGAATCCCGCGCGCTCGGTATATTTTTTGATGAATGCCATCACCCTCGCCGCCAACCTGTTGGCGCTGCTCTATTTTCTCTGGCGCCGCGAATGGGCCTGGGCGTGGATCGCGATGGTGCTCATTGGCGCCTATCTGTGGTTCCAGGGCGCATCGCAAGGGCCCGTTTCTACTTATCGCCTCTTGTACCTCAATCTTCCCGTGTTTCTCTTGGCCGGGCGACTACTGCAATGGCGCCACAACTGGAGCTATGCCGCTCTGGGTGCTGGCGCTGTGGCGCTGTTTCTGCAATCTGCTTTTTTTGTCTCCGGGCATTGGGCGTTTTGATTCAATGCGTAAGATTTTATAAATACAGGTTATACCCGGTTATATAGTCGCATGCTATCGAGATCCCCGTGGATCCTTGCTTGATGGCAAAAATTTGCGTTGACAAAAATTCGCGTCTCACCTAGCCTATAAAAAAAGGCGATGAAGTCCGCCTGGAACCGCCCTTGTGGCTAATGACTTCTACGGGTACCCATTGATAAGTGGGGCCGTGGAAGTGTATTGCGAGAAAGGGAGAGGTATGGTTCAAGACATCATTCTGCAGGTGGGTCAGGTCCTCACGGTCCTGCTCTTGTCGCCCCTCCTGCATGGCTTCATCGTCAAGATGGAAGAAAAGGTCCAACGCGGCCAAGGTCCTTCCATTTTCCAGCCCTATCGGGATCTCTGGAAGCTCTTCCACAAGACGCAGCTCGTCCCCGAATCCGCCACCTGGGTGTTTTTCTGGGCACCCGTGGTGGCCTTCGTGGCCATGATGATCGTGCCCATGCTCATCCCGGTGCTCACCAACTTCCCCCTGCCCCTCTCGGACATGGGGGACATCTTGGGTGGCGGGTTGATTTTGACCCTGGGCAGTTTCTTTATCCTCCTCGCCGGCCTGGACACGGGGCAGCCCTTTGGCGGCCTGGGCTCCAGCCGCGCGGTGATGCTCGGCATCCTGGCCGAGCCGACCCTGATCCTGGTCTTTGTCGGCATCACCTTTCTTGATCATTCCATGCTGCCCTTCGTCGCCAATCACCTGCTGGCGCAAAACCCCGTGGCCTACTGGAGCCCGGCGCACATCTTCCTCATCCTCGCGTTTTTCATCCTGCTCACCGTCGAGACCGACCGCCTGCCCATCCACTCCACCATTCCCTACGAAATCTACATGATCGACGAGGCGCGGATTCTGGAGTACTCCGGGCCACTGCTGGCCCTGCTCAAATGGGCGAGCTGGATGAAGCAGTTCATCCTCTACACCATCTTTCTGAATGTGTTTTTCCTGCCCTGGGGACTGTCCACCAGCGGCACGCCGGGCTCCATCGTCCTGGCACTGCTGGTGATTTTGGCCAAATACGGGTTCATCGGCCTGCTTATGGTGGGGGTGGATACCATGCAGTCACGCCTGCGCTTCTATCGCTATCAGGAGCCTTTGGCCCTGTCCTTTCTGTTTGCCGTCCTCGCCATTGTGGCGGATCAACTCTAGGAGCCGACCATGCTGATCTTCCATCTCGGGCCCCTGGCCGCCTCCCTGTTCAGCCTCTTGGCCATCCTGGCGCTGGTCTTGTCCTTTGTAATGCTGGCCTCCCATTGGCTCAAGAACCATATCTATGCCTTTGCGGTGGAGTCCTGGGTGATTGCCGCCATTTCCGCCTCCATCGGCTACTACGGGCATTATCCGGAACTGTATGTGATCGCGGCCCTGACGGTGCTGTTTCGCGGGACGCTGCTGCCTTACCTGGTGTTACGCTTGGTCAAGCGCCTGAATGTCAACCGCGAGTTCACCCCTCTGCTCAAGCCGTCATCGAGCTTGATCCTGGGGGCGGCCCTGGTAATCTTTTCCTATGAAGTGGCGCACCGACTGGGCGTGGCGCTCCATTTACAGGACAACATTGCCGTGCTGGCGCTGACCTGCATGTTCAGCCTGAAGCTCATCGGCTTTTTGATGATGATCCTGCGTTCCGAGGCCATCAGTCACATCCTCGGCCTGCTGGTCATCGAAAACGGGATTTTTCTCGGCTCCCAGATTCTGGTGCCGGGTATGCCCGCCCTGCTGGAACTGGTGATCATCTTCGACCTGCTGACCATCGTCATGGCCTTTGGCATGCTGGTGCGCTTCCTGCAAAGCCATGCGGGCACCACCAGCAGTCGCGGCCTGCAAAAACTGGTGGGCTGAACCATGCACTTCACTGCCCTCATCGCTGCACTGTGGATTGTCCCTGCCCTTGGCATCGTAGCCATGCTCGCCATTCGCCGGCCACGCTGGGCGGAGTTTCTGAACCTGGCCAATGCCATCGTCGTCTTTGGGTTGACCCTGACCATTCTGGTAGCGGCGCCGGATCACGCCTGGGTGGGCGGCGACCAGTATCTGCTCTTGACCCCGCTGGGAGCCTGGGTGCTGTTTTGCGTCGGGATGGTATATTTGTTGGCCTCCATCTACGCCATCGGCTACATGCGCCTGCTCCCCGAAGAGGCGCCGCGCCTGCACAAATACTATGCGCTGCAAGCCGGCTTCGCCCTCACCATGCTTGTTGCACCGCTGATGAACAATCCGGGCATTTTCTGGATTGCCATCGACTTTACCACCATCGTCAGCGCCTTTTTGGTGGGCTTCGAGAAAGAGGCCGAGTGTATCGAGGCGGCGTGGAAGTACCTGATCATTGTCTCGGCGGGCCTCGCCCTGGCTTTGCTGGGCATCATCCTCTTTTACTGGGGGGGCACCTTTACCCTCGGCCCCACCTACGCCCTGACCTGGGCCAACCTGCGCGGGGTAGCCCCCCACGTGCCCGAGGTTCTGCTTTTTCTGGCCTTTCTGCTGACCCTGGTGGGCTTTGGCACCAAGGTCGGCCTGGCCCCCATGCATACCTGGCTGCCCGACGCCCACAGTGAGGGTCCAGCACCGGTGTCCGCCATGCTCTCGGGCTCCCTGCTCAACATCGCCCTGCTCGGGATCTATCGCTTTCTGTCCATTGTCGATGCCGGGGGATACGGTCTCATGGGGCATACGGCCCTACTGGTACTGGGGGTGATTTCCCTGTTCGTTGCCGGGCTTTTCATCGTCCGCCAGGATGGTGCCAAGCGCATGTTGGCCTATTCGTCTTTGGAACACATGGGCGTTCTGGCCATCGGTTTCGGCTTTGGCGGCCCCATCGCCTTCGCCGGGGCCATGTATCACATGATCAACCACTCCCTGACCAAGTCGTTGATGTTCTTTGGCGCGGGCAACATGATGCGGGCCTACGGCAGCAAGGCCATGAGCCAGATGCGCCGGGTGCTGCATTATTATCCCTTCAGTGGCGGGCTGTGGCTGCTGGGCGCGGTGGCCATCACTGGTGCCCCACCCTTTGGCCTCTTTCTCTCGGAACTGACCATTTTGCGCGGCGGCATCCTCAGCGCCAATCCTTGGGCGGTTTGGGTCATGGCCATCCTGCTGATTCTGATTTTTACCGCTTTCATGAACCACTTCCGGCGCATGATCTGGGGGCCGGAACCCGAACCCGGAGAGGCTCCCACCTTGCGCCTATCGACTTGGAACGTGCTGCCCATGATCCTGGCCTTTGTGCCCATCCTCGTCCTTGGCCTGTGGTGGCCCCAAGGTCTGTGGGAATTCTTTCAGCACGCCTTTACGGTGCAGCCATGACGGATAACGCCACGTGCTCAGCTTGTGACATTCGCGAAATTCGTGCGGAGGATCTCAGCGCCGTCGCCCGCGATTGCCTGGACCAAGGGATGCGTTTCCTCATGGCTTGGCATGACTGGGCGGATGGCACCTGCATCCTGCGTTACTTGCTCAGTGAGGCCGGCAACACCCGCTTTCTGGTACTGGAACTGCGCGGCGAGACCCAGGTACCGTCGCTGGCGGTCCTCGTTCCCCTGCTCGGCTGGTATGAGCGGGAGATGCAGGATCTGGGAGGATTGGTGTTTACAGACCATCCCGAGCCTTGGCCGCTGGTAATTCATGAGGGGTTTTCCCTGCCCCAGCCGCCGCTGGGTGTACGGGGACCGGCGGGACAGTTGGGAGGCTTGTACGCCCCCCCCACCATGCCCGAAGTCCACGGTGATCAGGTCCAGGATCTCTATTGGGGGCCGGTGCGCGGCGATGTGGTGGAGACCGGCGAGTTTCACTACTCCTACATCGGCGAAGCCATCCTCCACTACCATCCCCGCCTGTTCTTCAAGCATCGCGGCCTGGAGGCGCGCTTTTGCGGCCTGGCGCCCGAAGCAGCGGTGTTTTTGGCCGAGCGGGTCTCGGGGGTGGGCAGCGCCTGCCATGCCCTGGCCTATTGTCAGGCGGTGGAGGCCGCCTGGGGCATCGAGGTGCCGCCGCGCGCCTTGCTGCTGCGGGTCATCATTGCCGAACTGGAACGCCTCTATAATCACTTTCACTATTTTGGCCTGCTCGCCAAAACCACTACCCTCAAAGTGGGGTCGGCCACCGGCTTTTTGCTGGAAGAACAAGCCAAGCAACTGGCCGGGCGCCTGACGGGCTCGCGCTTTCTGCGCGGCCTGCTGACGGTGGGTGGCTTGCGCCGCGATCTCTCGGCGGAATCCCTGGCCCAATGGCTGGATCCCCTCATCCACGCGGCCGACAGCTACCTGACCCAACTGCACGATACCGCCACCCATCTGGACCGCCTCATGGGCACTGGGGTGCTGACACGGGAAGCGGCCTTTGACCAAGGCGCCACCGGTCCGGTGGCGCGGGCCTCGGGCCTCGACCGCGATCTGCGCCGGGATCATCCCTATGCCGCCTACAGCAAACTGCGTTTCAACGTCCCGGTGCGCAGCAAAGGGGATGCCCTGGCCCGCAGCGAAGTCCGCGCAGAATCGTTGCGAGAAGCCATTGCCTTGCTGGTGCAGGCATCGGGGCGCCTCAAACCGGGACCGATCCGTGCGGACTACCACGTGCCCTCCGGGGAGCAGGAGGGCTTGGGCTGGGCCGAAACGCCGCGCGGCTCCCTGGTCTATGCCGTGCGGATTCGGGAGGGGCGGCTGGAGCGGGTCAAGATCAAGTCCCCGTCCTTTTCCAATTGGCGGGTGTTCCCACTGACCGTACATGGTACCAACATGATGGATTACGCCATCAACGAAGCCAGTTTCGGCCTCACCATCGCCGGTTGTGACCGTTAAGGAGGATGCGATGCCGCTGTGGACGTGGACAGGACTAAAGGCCGGACGGGCGGCGACCCATTGGCCCCTGCATGGCCCCGATGGTCAGGAGGGGGTGCTGGGCATGCCACGCCTAGACCCCGGCGCCTGCGCCCCCAATTGCCAACGCTGTGCCGACAGTTGCCCGACCCAGGCCATCCGCTTTGCCGATGGAAGCCCGGAGCTCGACTATGGCCGCTGCATCGTCTGCCAAACCTGCGTGGAAGCCTGCCCCGAGGGCGCCCTGCAAAGCTCCTTTGATTGGGCCTATGGGGTGCGCCAGCGGGAAGACCTGCTTTGGTCCACGGCCCTGACCGGGGACGAAGCGGAGACCCTGGCCCGGCGGATTGCCAGCAGCCAACGGCGCAGCCTGCACATTCGCCATGTCGATGCCGGTTCTTGCAACGGCTGCGAGTCGGAGCTAAACGCCCTCGACAACCCCTTTTACAACCTGCATCGCCTGGGGATATTTTTTACGCCGTCGCCCCGCTTTGCCGACCTGTTGCTGGTCACCGGCCCGGTCACGGCCACCATGCATCAACCGCTGCTGCAGACCTGGGAGGCCATGCCGGAACCCCGCCGGGTACTGGCCTGTGGCACCTGTGCGGTATCGGGGGCGCCCATGGACAACGGCTATGCTGGGGGTACCGGCCTCGAAAACCTGCTCCCCGTCGATCTCTGGTTGCCGGGCTGCCCCCCCAATCCGGCCGCCCTCATCCATGCGCTGCTGGTGCTACTGGAGCGGATGCCGCAACGGGTACTAGGAGGTCAATATGATCACGGATAGCTTTGCGGTCGCCGCCAGCCTGTATCTGTTGACCATTGTCCTGGGACTGCTGCGTGTCGGTGCCTTGGCCCGTGCGAGCCTCATCCTCGGCACCCTGGCCCTGCTCCTGGGCAGCGCCCTTGCTCTCCCGACGGGCTCTGCCGTCGCTCGCCTCTGGGAACTGGGCGGACAAGACGTGAGCTGGCACCTGCAGACAGCGGCGGCGTGGCTGCTGTTCTGGGGAGGGCTCGCCGCCCTGGCCGCCTTCCTGTCCCTCGGACGGGCCAAACGCTCCGGCTTGTGGAACGCGGGAGCCGCCGTTGCGCTGCTCGGCAGTCTGGGGGTGGCGGGTTTGCAGGAAGGCATCGCCTTTCTCATCGCCTGGGAGTTTTTGAGCTTTGGCGGGGCCGTCCTGCTCTTGGCGGATGGTCAGCAAGGCGCCCAGCGCAGTGGTGAGGCCAACCTCTACATGCTGGCTTTGCTGGAGATCGGGGCCGTCGCCCTCTTGCTGGCGCTGCTGGTTCTGGGGGCGCAGCACACCGCCTTCGCCCAATGGGCAGGGCAATGGGCGGGGTACGGCGATGCTGCTGCCTTTGGCATTGCGGTCCTGTTCATCATCGGCTTTGGTGCCAAGCTGGGGCTTTTGCCCTTTTATGAATGGTATCCGGGCGCCTATGGCAGCGGCAGCGGCGCTTCGGGGGCGCTGCTCTCGGGCATCGTCCTCAACGTCGCCTACTTTGCTCTGGGACGCGCCATCCTCGACTGGTTGCCGACGGCCGTCGCCACCGGTACCGGGATTTTGCTGGTGGCCCTGGGCACCATTTCGGCCATTCTCGCCATTCTCTATGCCTTTCAGCAGGAGGACTGGCGCCGCCTGCTCCCCTTTTCCACCGCCGAAAACGCCGGATTGGCAGTGGTGGCCCTGGGCGCGGCGTCCCTGTTTCGTGCCGATGGACTCGCCTGGTTGAGCACCCTGGCGTGGACCGTCGGCTTGATTCACCTGGGCGGCCACAGCCTGGCCAAGGGCAGCCTGATGCTGACCGCCGATCGGGTGGCCGATGTCCGCGGCAACTATCAGATTGCCCAAAGCCGGGTACTGGCCCTCGCCCCCTGGACCCTCGGCATCGGTGCCGTCCTCGGGGCCATGAGTCTGGCCGCCATGCCCCCAACGGCGGGCTTTGCCGCTGAGTGGTATCTGTTCCAAACGGTGTTTCAGGATTTTCACCTCAGCTCATCGGCCGCAAGGGTCACCCTCGCCCTGGGCGGTGCGGGGCTCGCGCTGACCGCCGCTATCGCCCTGGCCACCATGGTGAAGGTCTTTGGGGTGGGGTTACTGGGCCGGCGGGGAAACACCGTGCGCGTGCGCGGGCGTTGGCCCATTTTGGCCCTGGGCCTACTGGTGCTGGCCTACGCGGCAGCCCTGCCCTGGACCTTGGCGCTGCTGGCGCGGGACAACTGGCCGCCCGTGCCCGCCGGGGTGCAGGCCATGGTGCAGGGCCCGATCCTGATCCCGCAGAAATTCCATTTTGCCTTCATCTCGCCGCCGCTCCTGCTGCTGGTGGGCTTGCTCTTGGCGCTGATTCCCCTGGCGCTGCTGGGCTGGAGCCATCTCCGCCAGGGCCGCCGCCGGGTACCGGTCTGGGGGCACGGTCTGGAACGGATACCCGACGACAACGCGGTGACTGCCTTGGCATTTTCCAACGCCATGCGGGAGTTTTACAGCTTTGTCTATCGGCCCCGCACCCAGACCGCCCGGGAACACAACAGCCGGGAGTACTTTGTACGCGAACTGCATTTCAATTACAGCCAGGCACCGTTTTTTGGGCCGTGGTTGTTCCAGCCCGCTGTACGCTTGGTGCAAGTGCTGTCCAATCGCATTGGGCTCGTGCTACAGAACGGCTCCATGAACAGCTATCTGGGTTATATCGGCATCCTGCTCATCATCGTCTTTGCCAGCGTCTTTTATTTGTAATGTAGGGGAGTTTTAATGTTTTCTACCTTGGGCTTTATCGCCATTTTTGCCATCATTGGTGCTTGGGCCAGATATGGTCAGTCACTACTGGTACAGACGGTGTTTGGCCGTGCTTTTCCCTGGGCTACACTCAGCATCAACGTCCTCGGTTGTTTCATCATGGGGTTTTTGTTTTTCGAGACATTGGAGCGCATTTCGGTGAGCCCAGAGCTGCGCACCGGCATGCTCACCGGCGGATTGGGTGCTTATACGACATTTTCCACTTTCTCTCTGGAAACTCTGGTGCTTTTTGAAAATGGCGAGGCCATTAAGGGGTTGCTATATATGTTTTCCTCACTGTTTTTGTGTGTGCTGGCGGCCTTCGCTGGCGCCTGGATTTCCCGCAGCATCTGAGAGGTGAATTATGACCACCGTTTCCGTAGTGCGCATTTATATCAAGGAAGGCGACAAACACGATGGCCACAACCTGATGGAAGAAATCTTCCGCATGTTGCACGACCAGTACAAGGTCCACGGGGTTACGGCCTTTCGCGGCATTGCCGGATTTGGCAGCAAGGGTACCGTGCACGCCGATGACATATTGCGCCTGAACGTCCACCTCCCTCTGGTACTGGAATTTTTTGATGAGCCCGAAACGGTGGACGCGGTCATGCCTCGCTTGCAGGAGCTGGTGCCCGCCAACCATATTCTGCGCTGGGAAGCGCAGTGCGGCTGTCCGTGAACCATCACTACTGCCCGCTCTGTTTTGCCGAAATTCCAGTCGGCAGTGAACGCTGTCCGGCCTGCGGTCGGGACATTGAATACTGGGAGCGTCACACCCCTTATTTCGAACGTTTGCTCTGGGCATTACATAACCCGCATTCGGAGGTACGCATGGGTGCCATATTGAGTTTGCAACATCAAGGACGCGCAGAAGCTGCCGAACCTTTGGCGGATTGTGCGATGCGCTTTCCCGTGGATGTGGTACAGGGTTTGGCGGTTGTGGATGCCATTACACAGTTACCGGAATCTCCTGAAAAACAACGGGCGCTGCAGACCTTACAAAGTCATGCAGCGCATAGTGTCCGCAATGCCGCCGAAAAATTCTGCGCGGCTACAAACGGGGAATAAAATGACTAGACATAGTCGTCTATTTTATTGACCAAAAAGCATTGATCTACTAAAATAGATCAGCACTTGGTGATGAAGTCCACCCAATAACCGCCGCAAGGCTGATGACTTCTACTGGACTCCAAAAAACATTTTGGAGAGGGTAGAAGTTTGTTATTATTGGGCTGGATTAACCATGATCTCCCGAGTTCGACAGTTAATTTTATAACTCATTGATATTGCGAATAGCGATTTTAAAACGCTCCACTACAACAGAGTCAGTTGCTGAGACGCGGCTGGTTTT